>NZ_JBGCCT010000044.1 GCF_041260665.1 Catenulispora sp. GP43
CCGCCACCTGCTGGCCTACAACCACCCGGCCGCGTCGGCCGAGCTCCTGCTGGAGGCGTTCATCGCCGGACCGCGCCAACGCAAGCTCCTGCTGAGCCCCCCCCCCCCCCCCCCCCCCCCCCCCGGCGCCCCCCGCACCCCCCCCCCCCCCCCCCCCCCCCCCCGCCGCTCTCACGCGTCGCGCTTCTCGAACAGCAGCGCGCCGACGATCAGCAGGACCACGACCTCGATCAGGAACACCGTGAACCCGGTCCACGGCGCGAACGCCTTGTCCGAGTGGCGGTTCGACTCGCCGAAGGCCGTCACCTGGCCGCCGGCGTTGCCCGGCATCACCTTGTACAGCCAGCGGCCGACCGAGCCGGGGATGAGCTGGACCAGGTTGCCGATGATGAAGATCAGGGCCAGGCCGATGGTGATGGCCCCGGCCGTGTGCCGGAGCAGGAAGCCCATCGCCAGGCCGAACAGCGACAGCCCGGCCAGGTACAGCGCGCTGCCGAAGATCGCGCGGGTGGCGCCGGGGTAGGACATGTCCACGCCGACGTGCTTGGCCCGCAGCGGGATGTTGCCCAGGTAGAAGCACGCGAACGCGGTGGCCAGGCCGATGACGAAGACCATGACCGCCAGCAGGATCGCCTTGGACACCAGGATCTCGGTGCGGCGCGGCATCGCGGTCAGCGTGGTGCGGATGCCGCCGGTGGAGTACTCGGCGCTGATCGTCATCACGCCCAGGACGTAGGCCGCGATCTGGCCGACGAAGGCCAGGCCGACCAGGACGATGTCGGCGGAGTCGGGCTTGCCGGCGGCCAGGTCCTTGGCGTAGGAGTTCGCCGCGGCCAGGCAGATCAGGAACGTGATGGCCGCGGAGCCGGCGAAAAGGGTGATCAGGGTCCAGAAGGTGGCGCGGACGGTGCGGATCTTCAGCCACTCGCTGGAGATCACGTTGCCGAAGCCGGCGCGGCCCTCGATGCCGGGCCCGGGGCCCGGGCGCGCGGCGGTGGCCGGTGCGGTGGTCATCGCCGGGCCTCCCCGCTGCCGGCGGCCGGGGGCGGTGGCGGCGTCTGCGTCTGCGTCTGTGTGGGCGGCTGTGGCGTCTGCGGAACCAGCCCCGGCTGGCCGAGCACCTGGCCGGGTTCCATACCGGGCACCCCGGCGTGGTACTCGACGCTGTCCGCGGTCATGCTCATGAACGCCTCCTCCAGGGACGGCTGGACCACCGCCAACTCGTGCAGCCACAGCCCGTTCTCGCCGGCCAGGTCGCCGACCGCCTCGGAGCTCACGTCGAAGACCTCGACCGCGCCGTCGTCGTCGGGCAGGGCCTCGGTGCGCCAGCCCTTGGCGGCCATCAGCTCACGCAGCTTGCCGATGTGCGGGGAGCGGACGCGCACGTGCGTGGTCGCGTTCTGCGCGATGAACTCGCGCATCGTGGTGTCGGCCTTGATCTCGCCGCGGCCGATGACGATCACCCGGTCCGCGGTCAGCGCCATCTCGCTCATCAGGTGGCTGGAGACGAAGACCGTGCGGCCCTGCGCGGCCAGCGACTTCATCAGGTTGCGGACCCACAGGATGCCCTCGGGGTCCAGGCCGTTCACCGGCTCGTCGAACAGCAGCGTGCCGGGGTCGCCGAGCAGCGCCGCGGCGATGCCCAGGCGCTGGCCCATGCCCAGGGAGAAGTTCTTCGAGCGCTTCTTCGCCACCTGCTCCAGCCCGACCAGGCCGATGACCTCGTCGACCCGCCCCAGCGGGATGCCGTTGGACTTGGCCAGGCACGCCAGGTGGTTGTAGGCGGTGCGGCCGCCGTGCACGGCCTTGGCGTCCAGCAGCGCGCCGACCTCGCGCAGCGGCACCGGCAGGTTCCGGTACGGCTTGCCGTCGACCGTGACGCTGCCGTCGGTCGGCCGGTCCAGCCCCAGGATCATGCGCATCGTGGTGGACTTCCCGGCGCCGTTCGGCCCGAGGAAGCCGGTGACGGTCCCGGCCTCGACGGCGAAGTCGGCGTGGTCGACCGCGACCTTGTCGCCATAGCGCTTGGTGAGCCCGACGGCCTTGATCATGCGCTGCTCCTCGCGATCAGGCGACGCGCGGCCGCCGAGGTCAGGGCGCGCGCCAGACCCCGGATCTCCCGCCGCCGCGCGATGACCACCTGGGCCGCGGCCACGGTGAGCACCGCGGCCAGCGCGGTCGGCCAGGCGCCGCTCCAGACGGAGGCCGCGTGCTGCGGGAGGTGCGGGGCGACGGCGCCGCGCGAGCGAGGCTCGGCCAGCGGAGCGTCGGCGGCGGCGGACACGCGCACCACGGCGGCCGTGGCGAACGCCGCCACGAAACCGGCACCGAGCGCCGGCGCGCCGATCCAAGCCCGCCGGACCAGGAGCGCGGCGACGAGACCGACGGCGATCGGCACGAGCGCGTGCGCCGACGGCCGGCCGAGCGCCACGCCCGCGGCGAACCCGACCACCGCCCCGGCCCACGTGGCCCCGACCGGCCCGGCGACCTGGATGACCAGCGCGTCGGCCGGCTCGGCACCGGCCGCGGTGAGGGCCTCGCGGCGCGCGCCGAGGCCGTCGAGCAGGTGCCGGATCAGGGCGGCCATCGCGAGCAGCGCGGGGATGGCGACCGCCGGATACAGGGCCCCGGCGAACGGCCACGCCGCGGCGGCCGACGCCAGCGCCGTGCCGCCGACGAGGAGGTGCTCGGTGCGCGGCGCGGCGCGCAGCAGCGAGGCGGCGACGCGCAGGCGGTAGTCGAAGCGCGTGATCGGGGTGGTGGTGGTCAGGACGCTCATCGCGAGGCCTCCGAGTCGGTGCGCGGGGGCTGTGCGGCTGGCTGGTGGGGGGCGGCTGCGCGTGCGATCGGGGTGGTCGTCAGGGCACTCATCGTCCGCGCTCCGCCCCCGAGCCGACCGGCGAGAACCGGTGCTCGCCGCGTGCGTGCCGGCCGATGCGGTGCGGCAGGCCGCGGGCCTGGTGGTTGATCATCGCGCCTGATCCGGCGAGCGGTTCGTCGGCGTCGGCGGCTTCGATGGGTTCGATGGGTTCGGCGGGCTCAGCCTTCTCCACAGGTCCAGCCGCAGCCGCCGCGACCTTCGCCGTGACCTTCAGCGCGATCTGCCGGTCGGCCCAGCGCGCCACGTCCTCGTCGTCGCTGGCGACCACGATCGTCAGCCGGTGTGTGCCGCACGCCGCGCGCAGGATGCGCAGCAGCTGGAAGCGTTCCGCGGCGCTCAGGCCCTCGGTCGGGTCCTCGGCGAGCAGGACCGCCGGGTCGAGGACCAGGGCCCGGGCCAGTGCCACCCGGCGCATCTCGGCCGGTGTCAGCTCCGCGATGCGCCATTCGGCGCAGGCGGCGGCGTCCAGGCGCTCCAGCCAGCGGAGGGCGCGGCGGCGGGCTTCCTGGCGGCCCAGGCCGGTGAGGATCAGCGGCAGGGCCGTGTTCTCCAGCACCGTGAGCTCGGGCAGCAGTTTGCCGACGCGCGGGGCGACGGCGCACTGGGCGTGCGCGAAGCGGAGTCGGGCCGCGGGGCGCAGGGTGTGCAGCGGCTCGCCCTTGAGCCACAGTCCGCCGGGCCAGGCCGGGTCGGCGCCGGACAGCGCGCGCAGGAAGCCCTCGTCGCAGGCGCCGGGCAGGGCCACGATCTCGCCTTCGCCGACGGCGAGGGTGAGGGCGTCGGGCCCGAACTCGCGGGCCAGCAGGATCGGGTTGTCGGACGGGATGCTCACGAGCACCCGTGTGCCCTGAAGGGCGCAACGGCCTAACCAAGGTTGCGCCGGACGTGCGACCCCGCCGGGCATGTCCGGCGCCGCGCCCGACAGTGTTCGAACAGTCGGGAATCCGTTCCCGGCACCGGAACCGGGCCGGCAGTCAGGCCGGGTACGCAGTCAGATCGGTACGCAATCAGATCGGGTACACGACCCCGGTCAGCTTCTCCGACTCCTCCCACAGCCGCACCGCCAGTTCCTGGTCCTGCGCGCGCCTGCTTGGCTGCACCAGCTCCGGGTGCCCTCGCGTCTCCATCACCTTCGGGCATCCGTAGTACTGGCCGCCCTCCACGTCCGCCGCGACCGCCGCCCGGACCTCGGGCAGCGCGCCGATCGCCGGCTTCTGGGCGAACAGCGGATTGCCGATGTGCATGATCGCCTTGCGCCACCCGGTCGGCCCGGCGAACTGCAGGTTCGTGGCCGAATACCCGGGGTGCGCCATCAGCGAGCGCACCGGCGAGCCCGCCGCGGTCAGCCGCCGCTGCAACTCCAGGCCGAACAGCAGGTTCGCCAGCTTCGACTGGGCGTAGGCGGCGTTGGGGTTGTAGCCCTTGGTCCGCATCAGATCGTCGAAGTCGATCGACCCCTGCTTGTGGAAGGTCGAGGAGACGGTCACCACGCGCGGGTCGGGCCGTCCGGCGAGCAGGTCCAGCAACAGGCCGGTGAGGGCGAAGTGCCCCAGGTGGTTGGTGCCGAACTGCATCTCGAAGCCCTGCTTCGTGGTCTGCTGCGGCGTCATCATCACGCCGGCGTTGTTGATCAGCACGTCGATGCCGACCGCGTCGTCGTGCAGCCCCTTCGCGAACGCCCGCACCGAGTCCAGGTCGGCCAGGTCCAGCGTCCGCAGCTCCAGCGAGGCGCCGGGCACGTCCTGCCCGACCCGGGCCACGGCGGCCTCGCCCTTGACCCGGCTGCGCGCGGTCATCACCACGTGCCCGCCCTTGCCGGCCAGCAGGCGCGCGGCCTCCAGGCCCAGGCCGCTGTTCGCGCCGGTGATCACGAACGTGCGTCCGTGCAAGGCCGGGATCTCCTCGGCAGTCCACTTCGTGGTCATGACGTCGTCCTCCAGACACGGTCCGTCGCGGCCGCTGCCGCGCAGCACACCATGCCGCATGTGGCACTCAGTGTCAATCATGGCGCGCAGGCGCTGTTGCCGCTGCTACTGTGGGGGCGTGCGGCGCAGAACGGAACAACCCGGCCTGACCCTGGCGGAGCGCAAACGCCAGCTGGTCCGCGACGAGCTGGCCGAGGCGGCGCTGCGACTGCTGGCCAAACAGGGCTTCGAGCGGACGACCGTCGACGAGCTCGCCGCCGCCGCGGGCGTCAGCCGCCGCACGTTCTTCCGGTACTTCGCTTCCAAGGAGGACGTGGTCATCTCCTCCGTGGTCGTGGTCAGCGAGGGGATCCTCGCCGAAGTCGCGGCGCGGCCGGCCGAGGAGCCGCCGGCGGTGGCGATCCGTGAGGCGGTCAAGACCGTGGCCCTCGAAGACTTCGCCGAGGACCGCGAGAAGTCGGTCGCGCTGATCCGCCACACACACCAGATCCCCGCACTGCGCGCACGCTTCGCCGAGCGCCTGGACCTGCTGCGCGACGATCTGGCCGGGGTCCTGGCCCGCCGGGCCGGCCGCGAGAGCCCGACCCCGCGCGACCAGTTCGCCGCGGGCCTGGGCCTGATGGCGTTCGCCGGCGCGATGCAGTACTGGGCGGCCTCCGACGGCCACGCCGACCCCGCGACCGTACTCGACGTCGCATTCGAAGAAGCTGGTCAAGCATTCGTGGTGTGAGATAGGTTCCCGGGCGTCGTCAGCCAGACGTAACGGGAACAGGGGTGGGGCATGGAGTTCGCCGAGTGGGTCGTATCAGGGCTCGATCAGCTCCGGCTGGGGCAGCTGCCGGCCGGAAACGACTTCTACGCCACGGCTTCGGCCGGTCTCGGGGGCGATCCGCGGCTGGCGTCCTACGTGAACAGCGGCGACCCGGCGGCGCGGGCCGAGCTGGTGCAGGCGATCGCCGTCGCGGTGGCGGCGAACCCGGGCTTCGAGCAGCAGCTGCGTGATGCGGCCGCCGCGGCCATGCAGGCCCAGGGCCAGGCGCAGGGTCCGGTCGGCGGCAAGCCGCCGTTCCTGAAGACCACCAACGGCCTGCTGGTGATCGTGGCGGCGGCCGTGGTCGTGGTCGGCGGCGGCATCGGGCTGGCGGTGGGCCTCGGCGGCAGCGGCGGCAGCCTCGCCTCGATCGCGAAGGGGACCTGGTCCTGCCGGGCGTCGGGCGGCGGCATGAGCGGTGCCGGGGTCGGCCTGACCATCGGCGACGGCACCTGGAGCGCCGGCGGCGACTCGGGGACCTGGACGCAGAGCGGCAGCACCGCGACGCTGCACGACGACAACGATCCGGAGAACGACGTCAAGGTGAGCGGACTGCCGTCCGGAGCCGGTTCGTTCACGGTCACCCTGGGGCCGGCCAAAGACGTCGCGCAGTTGGTGGAGATACACGCCAAGGGGACGCTCGCGGCGCGCACGATGACCATCACGATCCCCGGCGACAGCGGCGACGTCACGTTCACCTGCACGAAGTAGCCGTAGGATCGGTCGTCCCGGACACGGGGAAGTTGTCCGGGACGACCGTTATAGCCGGATTCTGATGAAGAATCAGTGCCCGAGGAAGCGCCCGAAGACCTTCGCGCGCACCGAGGACTTCCCGGTCCGCTCCTCCTCGGCGTCGGCCGCGCTCATCGTCCGCAGGCCGATGTTCGCGCCCAGCCAGCGCAGCGGTTCCGGCTCCCAGCGCGGCGAGCGGTGGTTCACCCAGGGCAGCCGGGTGAGCTCGGTGTCGCGGCCGGTCAGCAGGTCCGCGAGGGTGCGGCCGGCCAGGTTGGTCGCGCCCACGCCGTCGCCGACGTATCCGCCGGCCCAGCCCAGGCGCCGGCCCGGGTCGTAGCCGACCGAGGCGAACCAGTCGCGCGGAACGCCCAGCGCCCCGCCCCAGCGGTGGGTGAACGCCGTGTCCTTCAGCACCGGGAACAGCTCGCGCAGCGTGCTGCGGATCTCGGCGTGCACCCGGTCGTCCCGGTCGTAGCCGGGCTCGATCCGCGAGCCGAAGTGGTACGGCGCGCCGCGTCCGCCGAACGCCAGCCGGCCGTCGGCGGTGCGCTGGCCGTAGATAATGAGGTGGCGGAAGTCGGAGAAGGTCTGCCGTCCGGCCAGCCCGATCTGCTCCCAGACCTCCTCCGGCAGCGGTTCGGTCGCGACCATCAGCGAGTAGACCGGCGCCACGTCGCGCTGGAAGCCGGCGATCGACGGCGTGTAGCCCTCGGTCGCGCGCACCACCTTGCCGGCCCGGACCCGGGCGCCCCCCGCGGTCTGCACCACGCCGCCGCGGATCGCCGTGACCGCCGTGCGCTCGTGGATCGTGACGCCGAGCCGCTCGACGGCCTCAGCCAGGCCGCGTGCCAGCATCGCGGGCTGGATCGCCGCGCAGTGCGGGGTGAAGGTGCCGCCGAGGACGTTCGAGGCGCCGACCATCGCCGAGGCCTCGGCGGCACTGAGCAGCCTGACGTCCTCCTCGCCGAAGCCGTACTCCCGCTCCTCCTCGACCGAGGCCTTCGCGCGGGCCAGCTGCACCGGGGTGCGGGCCAGCACCACGGTGCCGCCCTTGGCGAAATGACAGTCGATGCCCTCGTCCGCGACCACGCGCCCGACCTCGTCGACGGTGTCGTTCAGCGCACGCTGCAGGGCGACCGCGCGCTCCCGGCCGCCGCCGACCCTCGCGACCTTCGCCAGCGAGGCCGGGAACAGCGACGAGCACCAGCCGCCGTTGCGGCCGGAGGCGCCGAACCCCGCGAACTCCCGCTCCAGGACCACGATCCGCAGCGACGGATCGGCCTTCGCGAGGTAGTAGGCGGTCCACAGGCCGGTGTATCCGGCGCCGACGATCGCGACGTCCGCGTCCGCGTCGGCGGCCAGCGCGGGGCGGCTCGGCGCGGAGCCGGCCGCGGCCGCCTGGTCCAGCCACAGCGACAGCCCGCCGTCGACGGCACTCACCGGCGCCACTCCCGGATGTAGCCGGGAACGTCGATCCCGTCCGCGAGGTTCGCCGCGGGCACCGGGTCGCAGTACGCCTCGTGCAGCGGCACGACGCCGGCCCACACCGGCGCGTCCAGGTCGTCCGGGTCGTCGCCGGGATCGCCGGTGGAGATCTTCACGGAAGCCTCGGTCAGCGGCAGCGCCAGCACCACGGTCGCGGCGAGTTCCCTGCGCTTGGGCGCGCGCAGCTCCTTCCAGCGGCCCGGCATCAGGTGCTCGGTGATGCGTTCCAGCGCCGCCTCCTTCTCGCCCTCCGGCAGCATCCGGCAGGACCCGAGGACCATCGCGCCGCGGTAGTTCATCGAGGACTCGAACGCCGAGCGGGCCACCACGAGCCCGTCCAGCAGCGTCACGGTCAGGCAGGTCGGCGCGCCCTCGGCCAGCGAGCGGAACAGGCGCGAGCCGGTGGAGCCGTGAAACAGGACGCGCTCGCCGTCGCGGGCGTAGGCCACGGGCAGGATGTACGGCTGCGCCGAGCGGTTCGGGCCGCTGTTGTCGGTGACGGCGACGTGCGCGACCAGGCCGGCGTCGAGGATCGCGTGCAGGGCGGCGCGGTCGGTCGCGGCCTTCTCGGGCAGCCGGCGGACGCGGGTTCGGGGAGTGGAGCCGACAGGCTCGGCGGCGGGGGAGTTCATGGTTATCAGAACCATCCGGATCACACAGGGTTGGGAAAAGCCCCGGAAGCGCCGGTGGTACGGGGGATACCGCCGCTTCCGGGGCCGGGGGCGCAGTTCGGTTCAGGGTGCCGAAAGCGCCGGGGGACTCGGGACTACAGCCGGGTCCAGGCCTCGGTCAGCACCGAGCGCAGCGTCTGCTCGATCTCGTCGAACTCGCTCTGCCCGACGATCAGCGGCGGCGCGAGCTGCACCACCGGGTCGCCGCGGTCGTCGGCGCGGCAGTACAGGCCCGCGTCGAACAGCGCCTTGGACAGGAAGCCGCGCAGCAGGCGCTCGGCCTCGTCGTCGTCGAAGGTCGTCTTGGTGGCCTTGTCCTTCACCAGCTCGATGCCGTAGAAGTAGCCGTCTCCGCGCACGTCGCCGACGATCGGCAGGTCCTTGAGCTTCTCCAGCGTCGAGCGGAAGGCGCCCTCGTTGTCCAGCACGTGCTGGTTCAGGCCCTCGCGCTCGAACAGGTCCAGATTGGCCATGCCGACCGCCGCGGAGACCGGGTGCCCGCCGAAGGTGTAGCCGTGCGGGAAGTAGTTGGTGCCCTCGTAGAACGGCGCCGCGATGCGGTCGGACACGATGGTCGCGCCGATCGGGGAGTAGCCGGAGGTCATGCCCTTGGCGCAGGTGATGATGTCCGGGACGTAGCCGAACTTGTCACAGGCGAACATGGTGCCCAGCCGGCCGAACGCGCAGATCACCTCGTCGGAGACCAGCAGCACGTCGTACTCGTCGCAGATCTCCCGCAGCCGGGCGAAGTACCCGGGCGGCGGCGGGAAGCAGCCGCCGGAGTTCTGGACCGGCTCGACGAACACGGCCGCGACCGTCTCCGGGCCCTCGGTGAGGATCATGTTCTCGACCTGGTTGGCGCACCAGATCCCGAACTCCTCCTCGCTCATGCCAGGCATGCCGGTGATCTCGTCCGCGCGGTAGTAGTTCGTGTTCGGCACCTTGTGCGCGCCGGGGACCAGCGGCTCGAAGTACTTCTTGGCGTCCGGGATGCCGGTGATGGACAGCGCGCCGTGCGGGGTGCCGTGGTAGGCGATGTTGCGCGAGATGACCTTGTGCTTCATCGGCTTGCCGACCAGCTTGAAGTACTGCTTGGCCAGCTTCCAGGCGGTCTCCACCGCCTCGCCGCCGCCGGTGGTGAAGAACACCTTGTTCAGGTCGCCGGGGGCGTAGTGGGCCAGCCGGTCGGCCAGCTCGATCGCCTGCGGGTGCGCATAGCTCCACAGCGGGAAGAACGCCAGCTCCTGGGCCTGCTTGTAGGCCGCCTCGGCGAGCTCTATGCGGCCGTGGCCGGCCTGCACGACGAACAGGCCCGCCAGGCCGTCCAGGTAGCTCTTGCCGTTGCTGTCGTAGATGCGCGCGCCCTCGCCCCGGACGATCGTCGGCACGGGGTTGTCCTTGTACCCGGACATCCGGGTGAAGTGCATCCAGAGATGGTCGTAGGCGGATTTGTCCTGGCTGTCGGTGCTCATTACTCTTCCTCGCGTCAAGGAGTGGATCGTTCGGGGACGGGCCCGGTCGGGCGCCGATCTTGCCGCTACAGGGCGCCCCAGGTGTACGTTTGTTTGCGAAGCTTCAGATAGACGAAAGATTCGGTCGACCGGACCTGCGGGAGAGCTCGGATCCGCTTGTTGATGATCTCCAGGAGGTGGTCGTCGTCCGCGCAGACCACCTCCACCAGCAGGTCGAAGGATCCGGCGGTCATCACCACGTAGTCGACCTCGGGCATGCCGGCCAGCGCCTCGGCCACCGGGTCCAGGTCGCCCTCGGCGCGGATGCCGATCATCGCCTGGCGGTGGAAGCCCACGGTCAGCGGGTCGGTCACGGCCACGATCTGCATCACGCCGGCGTCGATGAGCTTCTGCACCCGCTGGCGCACCGCCGCCTCGCTCAGGCCCACCGCGCGGCCGATCGTCGCGTAGGCGCGCCGTCCGTCCTGCTGGAGCTGCTCGATGATTGCCTTGGACAGGGGGTCCAAGTGGTAGCCGCCCGCGGCGCCGCCGGCCCGGTCGTTCGTCCTGTCGGTCACGAAAGGGATTGTGACAACGGGAACGGTATCTTGGCAAGGCTTCCTCGATGGAATCCGTACGCGAGGACGTTTTTGAGCACTGAATCCATCGTCACTGTCGACCCAACTGTGTAGGCTGGTCTCATCCGGACCGGCACAGATCCGAAGGAGAGCAACACCGTGGAAGCACGTCAGCTGCGCAACTACGTGGGCGGCAAGCCGGTCGACACCGTGTCGGGCCGGACCAGCCCGATCGTCGACCCGGTCACCGAGCAGGTGATCGCGCACGCGCCGATCTCGGAGTCCGACGACGTCGACGCGGCGATGCGCGCCGCCGCCGACGCCTTCCCGGCCTGGCGCGACACCACCCCGGCCGAGCGGCAGCGGCTGCTGCTGAAGGTGGCCGACGCCATCGAGGCGCGGGCCGCCGAGATCGTCGCGGTGGAGTCGCAGAACACCGGCAAGCCGCTGGGGCTGACCGCCTCGGAGGAACTGCCCCCGATGGTCGACCAGATCCGCTTCTTCGCCGGCGCGGCCCGGATGCTCGAGGGCGCGGCCTCGGCCGAGTACCTGGCCGGCCACAGCTCCTGGATCCGGCGCGAGCCGGTCGGGGTCTGCGCGCAGGTCGCGCCGTGGAACTACCCGGCGATGATGGCGGTGTGGAAGTTCGCCCCGGCCATCGCCGCGGGCAACACCGTGGTCCTGAAGCCCTCGGACACCACGCCGATGTCCGCCCTGCTGATGGCCGAGATCATCGGCGAGATCCTGCCGGCCGGCGTGTTCAACGTGATCTGCGGCGACCGGGACACCGGCCGGGCGATGGTCGAGCACAAGACCCCGGCGATGGCCTCGATCACCGGCTCGGTGCGGGCCGGCATGGAGGTCGCCAAGAGCGCCGCCACCGACGTCAAGCGGGTGCACCTGGAGCTCGGCGGCAAGGCGCCGGTCATCGTCTACGCCGACGCCGACCTGGACGCCGCGGTCGAGGGCATCTCGGTCGCCGGGTTCTTCAACGCCGGCCAGGACTGCACCGCGGCCACCCGCGTGCTGGTCGAGGACGCGGCGTACGAGGCCTTCGTCGAGAAGCTCACCGAGGCCGCGAAGAACACCAAGACCGGGAACCCGGACGACGAGGACGTGCTCTACGGCCCGCTGAACAACGCCAACCAGCTGCGCCACGTCACCGGCTTCATCGACCGGCTCCCGGCGCACGCCAAGGTCGAGACCGGCGGCGCGCGGGTCGGCGACACCGGCTACTTCTTCGCCCCGACCGTGGTCTCCGGCCTGGAGCAGGACGACGAGATCATCCAGAACGAGGTCTTCGGCCCGGTCATCACGGTGCAGAAGTTCTCCGGCGAGGAGCAGGCGCTGACCTGGGCCAACGGCGTGGAGTACGCGCTGGCGTCCTCGGTGTGGACCAAGGACCACGGCAAGGCCATGCGCGCCGCCAAGGCCCTGGACTTCGGCTGCGTCTGGATCAACACCCATATCCCGCTGGTCGCCGAGATGCCGCACGGCGGCTTCAAGCACTCCGGGTACGGCAAGGACCTGTCGATGTACGGGTTCGAGGACTACACCCGGATCAAGCACGTGATGAGCAACATCGAGGCCTGACCGTCCGGGGCGTGACCGCGGGGCCGGCTCGGGACGGTACTTGACCAAAACCCCCGGGCCGGCCGGTGCGGCTTTGCCTCATCATGAGCCCATGGACGCGAGCACCCATTTCCGGGAGCGCGGCGCGGTGATCGCGGCCCTGATGGCCGGGGATCTGGACGCCGCGGACGTGGTGGCGCACACCCGGCCGGCCGTGGAGACGCTGGGCCTGCTGGTGCCGATCGACGGGCTGACGGAGGACTATCTCGGCGGGCGCGCTCCGGCCGGGCTCGCCGTCACCCGCAGCGACTTCGAGCCCTGGCGCCGGCAGCTGCTCGCGGTGGTCGCGGCGCTGCTCCGGCGGTGGGTCGGCGAGGACCCGGAATCGTGGCTGGCGCTGATGATGCGCGCCGGCGCGCACCCGGGCTCGGTGGTCGAACTGATCGACTCGGTCGCGCGTCCGGACGGCACCGATCCTTCGCCGGGTGCCGGCGGCCGTGCGCCCCGGTGGCCGCGCGGGGTCGACGCCTCGGCGGTGCTGGTGGCGATGGCGCCGCCCGGGATCGCGGAGGCTTTCCTCGAGGGCTGCGCCGAGAACGAGGTGTTCGGCGGGGTCCTGACCCGGATGCTGGATCGGGGACCGCTGCATCCGCTGTTCGTCGAGTACGCACTCGGCCCTTCGGGGACCGAGGCCATGCGGTCCGCGCTGGACCGGAACCCGATCTACGCGATCACGAAGCTTCGCGAACTCGTGCTGCGTGAGCGCGATGACATCGCCGTGTTGGAGCAGGCCTACGTCCAGCGCGGAGTCGATCGCGCGCTGCGGATCGGGCTCGTCCGGCTGGCCGAGGCGGCCGGCGGGTTCCGGCCGCGGTTCGCCGCACGGCTGGAATCCTGCGCCGAGGACGTCGCGGTGTTGGAGCCGCTGCTGGTCTCCGGCGATCCGCGGCTGGTGCACTGGGTTCTGCGCCGGATCAACAACCGGGTGCGGGTGCCGGCGATGCGCTGGGCCGCCTACGCGACGCTGTGCCGCACGGCCGGCCCGGAGCCGGTGTGGGCGCTGGAACAGGAGCGGGTCGGTGCCCTGTCGAGGATGGCCGAGCCGGTGCGGGCGTCCATGGCCACCGGGTCGGCGGCGCCGATCCTGGCCGCCGCCGAGGCCGCGCCGGTGAGCGTCGGGACGCCGGGGTCGGTGATGGAGCTCGGGGCGCCGCTGATCGAGCCGTGGCCGTACACCGGGCTGATCGAAGAACACGTCGACCGCGACTGGCGGCGGCTGGTCCTGGTGGACGACCTCGCTCCAGCCGCTTCCGCAGCCCTTGCCCGATAGGGTGCTCATCCCGGACGTAGTGCAGAGGCAGTCACACCGTCTCCGCAGGACGGAGGACGTCGGTTCGAATCCGGCCGGCCGGGCTTGCCAGGCGTAGTGCAGAGGCAGACACGCCGCACTTCGGATGCGGAGGACGCCGGTTCGACTCCGGCCGCCTGGCCGCATGATCCGGTGCCGCCGGCGCGCGGTGCGTGGCAAGCTTCTGCCACGCTGTCGCGGGCGCGGCCAGGCGTAGCGCAGAGGGAGTCGCACCGCCACCGCAAGGCTGGAACACGCCGGTTCGAATCCGGTCGCCTGGACCCCCGCCCACCCGCGCCGACCGGCCGGGATACGGTGTCATGGTGCTGTCATGCCCCGCTCGGTAATGGCATGCGCTCGTCCTCCATGCGTGGCAGCATGGGCCGCATGGTGAATGAGTCGTGAGCCCTGTCCCCTCCGCCGAGGCGGGCACCGTCCGTCTGGGCACGCCGGTGGGCCGCGGCGTCCTGGCGACCACCATTCTGGGCTCGTCGATGGCCTTCCTCGACGGCACGGTGGTCAACATCGCGCTGCCGCGCATCGGCCAACAGTTCGGCGCGTCGCTGGCCGGGCTGCAGTGGACGGTCACCGGCTACACGCTCACGCTGGCCGCGTTCGTCCTCGTCGGCGGCTCCCTGGGCGACCGCTTCGGCCGCCGCAAGGTGTTCCTGATCGGCGTGGTCTGGTTCGCGCTGGCCTCGCTGGCCTGCGGACTGGCGCCGAGCCTGGGCTTCCTGATCGCCTTCCGCGCGATCCAGGGCGTCGGCAGCGCGCTGCTCACCCCCGGTGCGCTGGCCCTGATCCAGTCCGTCTTCCACCCCGACGACCGCGCGAAGGCCGTCGGCGCCTGGTCGGGCCTGGCCAGCATCGCCGGCGCGGCCGGGCCGCTGGTCGGCGGCTATCTCATCGAGTACGCGTCCTGGCGCTGGATCTTCCTGATCAACCTGCCGCTGGCCGTCGCCGTGGTGGCGATCGCGATGCGGTACGTGCCGGAGTCCAGGGAACTCGTCGCCGGGCACTTCGACCTGCCGGGCGCGGCCCTCGGCGCGCTGGGACTCGGCGGGGTCACGTACGCGCTGGTGGAGGCCGGGGTGAAGGGACTGGGCTCGGCGAGCGTGGTCGTGACCGGGCTGGCCGGGATCGCGGCGCTGGTGGCGTTCGTACTGGTCGAACAGCGCTCCCCGGCACCGATGATGCCGCTGTCGCTGTTCAGCTCCCGGGAGTTCAGCGCGGCCAACGCCCTGACGCTGACGGCGTACGGTGCGCTCGGCGCGCTGTTCTTCTTCTTCGCGACGTACCTGCAGGTGGTCGGCGGCTACAGCCCGCTGCAGGCGGGACTGGCCTCGCTGCCGCTGACGATCGTGATGATGACGCTGTCCTCGCGCGTCGGCGCCCTGACCACGAAGGTCGGCGCGCGCCGGCTGATGACGGCCGGCGGCGTGCTGACGGCGATCGGCACGCTGATCCTGTCGACCTCCGGCCACCACCCGCACTACTGGACCCACATCCTGCCGGCCCTGCTGGTCTTCTCCCTCGGCATGGTGATGATCGCGGTCCCGGTCACGGTGACGGTCCTGAACTCCACCACCACCGACCGTGCCGGCATCGCCAGCGGTGTGAACAACGCGGTCGCCCGCGCCGCCGGCGCCCTGGCGGTGGCGGCCTTCCCGCTGCTGGTGGGCCTGAAGGGCGACGCCTATGCCAACCCGGCGAAGCTGGAGCCGGCGTTCAGCAAGGCGATGGTGCTGGCCGCGCTCCTGTTCGCGGTCTCCGGCGCCATCGCCTGGTTCGGCATCCGCGACGAGGCCACCCGCCCCACCCCGGAGCACGCGGTCGAGGAACCGCAGTGCACGACGTGCCTGCCGATCGGGAGCCCGCCGCTGGAGCCGGCGCACGATGCGGGGTAGGCGGGAACGCCGCGCCGAGGAGATCGCCGCGGCCTTCTGAGTCGGCGCTCGGGATGGTGGCGGTCAGCCGCCGGTGATCGCCCCCGGATCCGACTGCTTGACGCCGCCGGTCACCCCGCCCGGGTCGGGCGCGACGACGCCCTCTCCGCCCTCGTGGACCGCGTCCCGCTGCTTCTCGCCGCCGCCCGTGTAGTTCGGGTCCGGCTCGACGACGGCGCCGTCGTGATCGGGATCGGCACTCATGAGGATCCCCCGTTCCTGGTGAATAAGTGCTCTTACAGAGTCTGTTCCCCGGAGTCGAGCTCCGCCAACCGCTCCCGCGTGGCCTCCGCCTCCGGCGACTCCAGCGCCTCGAAGACCGCCAGCGCCTCGCGCAGCGCCTCGCGGGCCTCCACGGGCCTTCCCAGGGCCTTCAGGGGCCTCGCCAGCGAGCGCAGGGCCTCCGCCTCCACCGGGCGGTCGCCGGCCTCGCGGGCGGCCCTCAGAGCCAGCCGGTAGTCCTCCTCGGCCTCGGCGGGGCGGTCGAGGTCCATGCCGACCTCGGCGCGGTTGAAGGCGATGATCGCCTCGTAGCGGCGGTTGCCGGCCTCGCGGGCGGCGGCCAGGGCCTGGGTCTGCGCCGTGCGGGACTCCTCCAGGCGCCCGGCCTGCTGCAGCATGTTGCCCAGGTTGGTCAGCGAGGAGGCCACCTGCTGCTGGTTGCCCAGTTCGCGGAACAGGGCCAGGCCGCGGCGGTGCATCTGCTCGGAGGTGGTGTAGTCGCCCAGCCGGCTGTGGCAGCCGGCGATGTTGCCCAGGATCGAGGCCACCTGCGGCTGGTTGTCCAGCTCCTCGGCCAGGGCCAGCCCTTCGTGGTACACCTCGATCGCCTCGGTGTACTCGTGGACGTCGTACAGCACCAGGCCCAGGCCGTTCAGCAGGCGGCCCTCGGCGGCGCGGTCGCCGATCCGGCGCGCGCTGGCCAGGCCGGTCTCATAGCCGGCGCGCCAGTGGGGCCAGTCCGTGCGCAGCTGGTAGCAGCCCAGCAGGGTCACCGGCAGGCGCAGCGCCAGTTCGTCCCATCCGGCGTCGGCGGCGTGCGCCAGGACCGCGCCGAGGTTCTCGCGTTCGGCGTCGTACCAGGCCATCGCCTCCAGCGCCGAGTCGAATGCCGGCGCCGACGGCTCGCCGGGCCGCGGCGGCACGGTCTCCAGCAGACGCCGCTTCTCCACGGCCCGCGAGACGTTCTCGGCCGTGTGCAGGTACCACGACACCAGCCGCGCCAGCGCCTCATCCCGCTCCGCCGCGCTCTCATCGGCCTCGGCGCGCTCCAGCGCGTAGGCGTGCAGCAGGTCGTGGAGCTCGTAGCGGTCCGCGGTGCGCTGCTCGACCAGGTTCTCGTCGACCAGCGCCTCCAGGGCGCCGCGGGCCGCGCCCTCCGAGGTGCCGGCCAGCGCCGCCACCGCGCCGCTGGTGAAGCCGCGGCCGGGATGCAGGCTCAGCAGCCGGAAGGCGCGCGCCGTGGCCGGCGGCAGGTCGCGGTAGGACAAGTCGAAGACCGGACGCAGCTCTCGGCCGCCGGCGCGCACCGCGTCCAGGCCGCTGTCGCGCAGGTACGCCGCCAGCCGCTCCAGGCTCCAGGACGGCCGCGAGCGCAGCCGGGCGGCGGCCAGCGACACCGCCAGCGGCAGCAGCCCGCACAGCCGCACCACCTCGGCGGCGGCCTCCGGCTCGGCGTCCACGCGGGCCCGGCCCACGATCCGCGCCAGCAGCTCCAGCGCGTCGCGCAGCGGGAAGACGCCCAGCCGGAACAGGTGCGCGCCGTCCAGGCCGGCCAGGTTCCGGCGGCTGGTGACCAGCACCAGGCAGCGCGGGTCGGCCGGGATCAGGTCGGCGACCTGCGCCTCGTCGGCGGCGTTGTCCAGGACCAGCAGGGCGTCGCGGCCGGCGATCCGGTCGCGGAACATCGCCGCGCGCTCGTCCCGGTCGGCCGGGATGGCCCGCGCCGGCACCTCCAGCTGGCGCAGGAAGGAGTCCAGGACGTCGGCCGGGTCGGCCGGGGCCGCCTCGGCGTCGAAGCCCCGCAGGTTCACGTAGAGCTGCACGTCGGCGAAGCGCCCGGCCCGGACCAGTTCGTGCGCGGCGCGGATGGCCAGCTGGGTTTTGCCGACGCCGGCCATGCCCTCGATCGCCGAGACGACTACGGTGCGCGGTGCCTGCGCGCCGCCGGCTTGCCCGGCCTGCCCCTGCCCGGCTTGCCCGGCCAGTCCGACCAGGGCGGCCAGCTCGGCCAGTTCCTCCCGCCGGCCCGTGAACGTCGCCAGCTCGGCCGGCAGCTGGCGGAACACCCCGCCGGTCCCCGCGGCCCGCCGGGTCGCGTGCGCCGCCACACAGGCCGCCCGCCACCGCGCCGCCTGCGTCTCGGGCACCCCGAGCGCCTGCACGATCGCCGCGACCAGTTCGTGGTTCAGCCGGCGGCGCGCCGGGTCGAAGACGTCGCTGATGGTGGAGTGAGTGACGTCCTGCGGCGGTTTGAGCAGTGGGCCGACGCGCTTGGCCAGGAGGCGGAAGGGCGGCGAGCCGGCATACGCGCGCAGCGTCCGCAGCCGCTCGATGAAGTCGGCGAGGTCCACGCTGCCGACCGGGTCGGGGGCGGCGGAGATGGTCTGGTCCGTCACACAAACCCTTCCATGACACCGTTCGGCGAGGATCGCCGCAGGTCTACGGCTTGCGGATGAGTGTACGGAGTTGTACGGGATTCTCGCCTCCGAGTATCGCCAATGCTTAATCTCGACGTGCGAGTCGCGCAGCGGATGGTGCGGCGGCACCCCGGCTGCGTGGGGCGGAGCCCGGGAGGCTGTGCGCTGTCAACGGGGGTTGCGACGGCCGACTTCACCGCGTCTTGCGGAACTCGTGGGGGGTTCCGCAAGGCGCGGCTGTGGTTTTCGAGGTTTCCCGCCAGCACGACAGAGCGCCCCGACCGGAAAGATCCGGTCGGGGCGCTCTGTCGTGCTCGTGCCTCAGCGCGTCCTCACGCCTCGCCGCCGGTCGGGCCGGCGCCCGCGGCGCGCACGTCGTGCAGCTGGTACTTGCGGATCGCCTCGGCCGGGGCCTCCCGCTTGACCTCGCCGCGCTTGGCGAGCTGGGCCAGGACGGCGGTCACCACCGACTCGGCGTCGATGTGGAAGAACCGGCGCGCGGCGCCGCGGGTGTCCGCGAAGCCGAAGCCGTCGGCGCCCAGCGAGGTGTACCGCTGCGGCGACGTCGCGTCGCCCGGCACCCACTGCGCGATCTGGTCCGGGACCGCGCGCATCCAGTCCGACACCGCGACGATCGGGCCCTCGGTGGCGCCCAGCGTCTGGGTGACGTAGGGCACGCGCGGCTCCTCCTCGGGGTAGAGCAGCGCGCGCTCGTCGGCGGCCAGTGCGTCGCGGCGCAGCTCGGTCCAGGAGGTGGCCGACCACACGTCCGCGGCCACGCCCCACTCCTCGGCCAGCATCTGCTGCGCCTTCAGCGCCCAGGTGACGCCGACGCCCGAGGCCAGGATCTGCGCCTTGGGCCGGTCGGCCGGGCCCTCCGGGGCGGCCGCGTAGCGGTACAGGCCCTTCAGGATGCCCTCGGTGTCCACGCCGGCCGGCTCAGCGGGCTGCTGGTACGGCTCGTTGTAGACGGTGACGTAGTAGAACACGTCCTCGCCGTGCGGGTGCTCCTCGGAGGACCCGTACATGCGGCGCAGACCGTCCTGCACGATGTGGCTGATCTCGAACGCGAACGCCGGGTCGTAGGCGACCGCCGCCGGGTTCGTGGACGCCAGCAGGTGCGAGTGGCCGTCGGCGTGCTGCAGGCCCTCGCCGGTCAGCGTGGTGCGCCCGGCCGTGGCGCCCAGCACGAAGCCGCGCCCGAGCTGGTCGGCCATCTGCCAGAACTGGTCGCCGGTCCGCTGGAACCCGAACATCGAGTAGAAGATGTAGACCGGGATCGTGGCCTCGCCGTGCGTGGCGTAGGAGCTGCCCGCGGCCACCAGGGACGCCGTCGAGCCGGCCTCGCTGATGCCCTCGTGCAGGATCTGGCCCTGCGTGGACTCCTTGTACGACAGCAGCAGGTCGCGGTCCACGGCGTCGTAGGTCTGGCCGTGCGGCGAGTAGATCTTCGCGGTCGGGAACAGCGAGTCCATGCCGAAGGTGCGGGCCTCGTCCGGGATGATCGGCACGAACCGCGCGCCGATGTTCTTGTCCCGCATCAGGTCCTTCAGCAGCCGGACGAAGGCCATGGTGGTGGCCATCGCCTGCTTGCCGGAGCCCTTCTTCAGCTGCCCGTAGACGTCGTCGCCGGGCAGGATCAGCGGCTTGGTGCGCACCTGGCGGCGCGGCAGGTAGCCGCCGAGCGCGGCGCGGCGCTCCTTCATGTACTGGATCTCGGGGGAGTTCTCGCCCGGGTGGAAGTACGGCGGCAGGTCCGCCTCCAGCTGGGCGTCCGTGATCGGCAGGTGCAGCCGGTCGCGGAAGCTCTTGAGCTCGGCCTTGGTGAGCTTCTTCATCTGGTGCGTGGCGTTGCGCGCCTCGAAGTGCTCGCCCAGCGTCCAGCCCTTGATGGTGTGGGCCAGGATCACGGTCGGCTGGCCGGTGTGCTCCCGGGCCGCCTTGAACGCCGCGTAGACCTTGCGGTAGTCGTGGCCGCCGCGCGACAGGGTGCGCAGCTGGTCGTCGGACATGCCGGAGACCATCTTGCGCAGCCGGGCGTCGTCCCCGAAGAAGTTCTCGCGGATGTAGTCGCCGGTCTCCACCGAGTAGGTCTGGAACTGGCCGTCGGGCGTGGTGTTCATCTTGTTCACCAGCGCGCCGTCGGTGTCCTGGGCCAGCAGCGGGTCCCAGTCGCGGCCCCAGATCACCTTGATGACGTTCCAGCCGGCGCCGCGGAAGGTGGACTCCAACTCCTGGATGATCTTGCCGTTGCCGCGCACCGGGCCGTCCAGGCGCTGCAGGTTGCAGTTGATCACGAAGGTCAGGTTGTCCAGCTCGTCGCGGGCGGCCAGGCCGATCGCGCCGAGCGACTCCGGCTCGTCGGTCTCGCCGTCGCCGAGGAACGCCCAGACATGGCTGCGCGAGGTGTCCGCGATGCCGCGCGAGTACATGTACTTGTTGAACCGCGCCTGGTAGATCGCGCCGATCGGGCCCAGGCCCATCGAGACGGTCGGGAACTCCCAGAAGTCCGGCATCAAGCGCGGGTGCGGGTAGGAGGACAGGCCGTAGGGCGCCTGGGAGGTCTCCTGGCGGAAGCCGTCCAGGTGCTGCTCGGTGAGCCGGCCCTCGAGGAACGCGCGGGCGTAGATGCCCGGCGAGGCGTGGCCCTGGAAGTAGACCTGGTCGCCGGACTCGCCGTGGTCCTTGCCGCGGAAGAAGTGGTTGAAGCCCACTTCGTACAGCGACGCGGCCGAGGCGTAGGTGGCGATGTGGCCGCCGACGCCCAGGCCCGGACGGTTCGCCCGGGACACCATGATGGCGGCGTTCCACCGGATGAACGCACGGATCCGGCGCTCGATGTCCTCATCCCCGGGGAACCACGGCTCCGCCTCCGGCGGGATCGTGTTGATGTAGTCCGTGGAGCGCAGGCCCGGCACGCCGACCTGTTTCGCGCGGGCTTCCTGGAGGAGGCGCAGCATCAGGTACCGCGCACGCTGGCGGCCCTGTTCGTTGACGACCGAGTCCAGGGACTCGATCCACTCCGCTGTCTCGTTCGGATCCACGTCCGGCAGCTGAGTGGGCAGGCCGTCACTGATGATGGGGAATCGCTCTTGTCCGGGTGCCACTGTCGTCCTTCAACCTAGACACAGATCTTGTAGATCTTCTCGGTTACATCGTCCACCATCGTCTAACGCGCATGCCGTGGACGTCACATCTACTCGATGGTAACCGGTATAGACCGGTATAAATGCGTGCCGAGGGGTGGTCTTCGCCGGAGTCCGGGTGGTCTTCGCCGGAGTCCGGGTGTGAACTGAAGACATGCGAGCAACAGTTGGAGACCGGCTTCACGTGCACGCCGCCCACGTCGGCGAGATGGACCGCAGCGGCGAGATCATCGAGGTCCAGGGGGACTCTGGCACCCCTCCCTACCTGGTCCGGTTCGACGACGGGCACCAGGGACTGGTGTTCCCCGGACCCGACGCGGTCGTCGAACACGGCGCCTCCGCGCCCGCCGGCGGCGACACCGCGCCGGACTCGCCGTCCGACGGGTAGTTGCGTCTTGGGCTTCCGGCGTATGGACTAGGGGAATGCAGAACGACATGAAGGAGGACAGTTCCGTGGGCGCGGTCGCGGACACGGTTCAGGCCGCCGCAAACCCGCTGGCGGTGCGCCTGGGCTTCCAGGCCGGCGAAGTGGTGCAGGAACTCGGCTGGGACGAGGACTGCGACGAGGAACTGCGTCAGGCCATCATGGACACGATCGGCGCGGATCTGGTCGACGTGGACTTCGAGGGCGTGGTCGACGCCGTGGTGCTGTGGCACCGTACGGACGACGGCGACCTGGTGGACAACCTGGTCGACGCGCTGACCTCGCTGGCCGACGGCGGCCCGATCTGGCTCCTGACGCCCAAGGCCGGGCGCCCGGGGCACGTGGAGCCCAGCGACATCGGCGAAGCGGCCCCCACGGCCGGACTGTCGGCGACCTCCAGCATCAGCGCCGGCCCGGACTGGTCCGGCACCCGGCTGGTGAGCCCGAAGGCCGGCGGCAAGCTGGCCAAGTCCACGGTCCGGGCCAAGGCCGACAGCACGGAGAACTAGCGGCGATGTCCTCCCCGAACGGGCCGCCTGACGGCGGCCCTTCCATCCATCCCTCGAACAGTCCGGCGCCGGCCGGCCCGGCAGGCGTGCCCCGCCCAGGTTCCGGAGCGGGTTCCGGAGCCGGTTCCGGTTCCGGCCCCGGGGCGGCCTCGCAGGTCCAGGCCGAGCAGCCACCGGTCCCGGCGGTCGGCGATCGGGCGCCGGCCTTCACCCTGACCGACCAGCACGGACAGAGCGTCTCCCTGGAGGATTTCCGGGGGAAGCAGGCCGTGCTGCTGGTCTTCTATCCCTTCGCCTTCTCCCGGGTCTGCGGCTCGGAGCTGCAGGCGATCCACGAGAGCGTCGGCGACTTCCAGAACGAGCACGTCCAGGTGCTCGCGGCGTCGTGCGACGCGCTGTACTCGCTGCGCGCGTACGCCGACGAAGCCGGCTTCGGCTTCCCGCTGCTGGCCGACCACTGGCCGCACGGCGGGGCGGCGCGCGCGTACGGGGTCTTCGACGCCGAGCGCGGTTGCGCCGTCCGAGGGACCTTCCTGATCGACCGAGAGGGTGTGGTGCGCTGGACCGTGGTGAACGGTCTGGCGGACGCGCGCTCACTGGACGATTACCGGGCCGCGCTGGCCGCGGCCGGGGTGTAAGACAACCATCCGGCTCGCCGGCGCACCGCCGCCGGCGACTCACCCGCATAGGAAACCATCACGCCATGCCCTGCCACCGCTGCGGCGCCCGCCAGACCGACCCGGTCCGCGGCGCGTCACCGTGGCGGCGGGGCGTGCGCGCGGGGGAGCAGGTCCTGGTCTGCCCGGACTGCCAGCGCGGCCGCGACTGGACCGCCGACCTGGCGCACTGCGCCGCCTGCGGCTCGCCCCGCCTGGTCCGCGCACTTGGCAACACGCAATGCAAGGACTGCGGAGCCGAGGACCACGTGACCCCCGAGGCCGCCGCGACCCCCGAGAGAGCCGAGGCGGCCACCGAGTCGCGCTCCGGCGTCACCACCTTGTCCGAAGACGTGCACGCGGCCCTGGAGCGGCATTTCGGCCAGAGAACCGACTGAGCGTTCCGGCTTGCCCCCACGGGGTAGCAAACTGTAGTCAGATGGATAGGGATGTCAGACAACTTCATCAGCCAGGGGGTACCGCCATGCGCCTGAACCGGATGATCATCAGGGCGTCCGACGACGGCGAGGGGGGCGGCCGCGTCGAGAAGATGACAGCGGCCAGACCGGTCCAGTCGCTCACCAGCCGCGGCGCCGCCGCGGGCACACTGCGCGTGAACCTCATCTGGGACCAGCTCCCGATGATCCCCACCCCGCGCCCCACCGGAGGCCTCAAACTCTCCTCCCGCCGCCTGGAACCCCCGCCGATCAGCCACGGCCGCCTCGTCGACCTGGACCTGGGCTGCCTGTACGAGTTCACGGCCGGCCAGCGCGGCGTGGTCCAGGCCCTGGGCCACCGCCGAGGCGACTTCGAACGCCCGCCCTACATCCGCCTGGACCAGGACGACCGCAGCGGCAGCGCCATAGGCGAGAACCTGTTCATCAACCTGGACCACGCGGACGAACTGAGCCGCATCCTCATCTTCGTCTTCGCCTACCAAGGCGCCTTCGACGGAGCCAACGCGAAGGTGACCCTGCACCCGGCCATCGGCAATCCGCTGGAGATCAAGCTGGAGAACCCCATCGCGCAGGCGAAGTCGTGCGCGGTGGCGCTGCTGCTGCGCCACGGCCCGGACCTGGTGGTGCAGCGCGAGGTGCAGTTCACGACCGGGTTCCAGTCCGAACTGGACCGCATGTACGGGTGGGGGATGCGGTGGCAGGACGGGCAGCCTAAGGGGCTGGGCTAGGGCCGGGGCGGGGCAAGGTTCGGGGCCGCTTCTTGGGGTTGCAGCGGCCCCTGCGCTGGAGCTGTCTTCTCCTGCGGGAATCTCGGGCCGCGAGAGGCGGTTCGGTCGGGTACTCTTTCCCTCTTGAGGGTCGCCCTGGCGGCCTTCTGGAGGGCGCATAGCTCAGCGGAAGAGCACTCGGCTTACACCCGAGCGGTCGGCAGTTCGAACCTGTCTGTGCCCACCTACGACAACCAGCAGGGGCGCACCGAGCGGTGCGCCCCCGGCTTAGCCGGCTGGTTCGGTCAGCCGGGCGATGAGTTCTTCGATCCCCGGGACGTCGACTCCCGGGACCGTCGTGAGGTTGCGAAGTTCGTCGATTGCCTCTGCCACTATGTGGGCGGACGGACGTTGCTGAAGAATCTTCTCTATGTCCGTGCGCGCGGTGGCGAAGTCGCCGAGGGCAGCGAGATAGACGACCAGATTCATGGTGTCGGCGAGCGGGTCATCGGATGATTCGCTTCGGGACCGAACAAGCGCGACAGCGCTCGCGAGTTCTGCTGTTGCTTCTGAACCGCGGTCGAGGAAGAACAATACGATCGCGCGCAGGTAGCGATACCAGCCGTCTTCAGGGTCGTCGTCGAGTTCGAGAGCTCTGTCGATGTCGATGAGCGCTTCGTTGTACCGCTTCACGGCCTGGTAGGTCTGGCTGCGGGTGGCGATGGCCCACGCTTTGTCGGGGTCAAGCTCGAGGGAGCGGGTGAAGTCGGTGAGTGCTTCGTCGTACCGCTTCATGAACTGATAGGTCCACCCGCGGTTGGTGATGGCCCATTCGAAATCGGGATCGAGTTCGATGGTGCGGGTGAAGTCGGCCAGAGCTTCGTCGTACCGTTTCAGGGCCTGGTGAGTCTTCCGGCGACAAACACGCTCTCGTCGAGGTACGCCGTGGCTCCGCCGTGCTCCTCGGCGAGCCGTTGCAGGGCGGCGGATCAGGAAGGTCTTGCCTACGCCGCCGTCTCCGTGGGTTGAGAACACGAAGCGCCGCTGCGGATCCGTGGCGGGCAGGGTCAGGTTCGTGCGGAACTGTGTGAGCTGTCCGTGCCGGAATGCCCCCCCACTGACAGAAAACTCACAGGCGCCCATTATCGGCCCCGAGCGGAGGGGCGGGCCAGCGACTCGTAGGCTGGTGAGGCTATGGAAGTCACCTACGTCTGCCGGCAGGCATCGCCTCAACGCCCCAACGACGACTTCGTCCTCGCCGCCGAGCGCTTCGTCATCGTCCTGGACGGCGCCACCGGGCCCGCCGGTGTCGACTCCGGCTGCGTCCACGACGTCCCCTGGCTGGTCGCGCACCTGGCGACGAACCTCGCCGGCCGGCTTGTGCGCGAGCCGCAGGCGGCGTTGGTGGACGTCCTGCGCGAGGGCATCGCCGCGACGATGCGCGATCACGCGGGGCAGTGCGACCTGACGAATCGCGACAGTCCTTCCAGTACCGTTGCGATCCTGCGTCGCAATGCAGAGACCGTGGACTACATCGTGCTCGGCGATTCGGCGGTGGTGATCGAGCATGGCGATGGCGAACTGCTCGTCGCGCACGACGACCGCGTCGAATTCCTCGATGAATACTCCCTCGCCGCTGTCAGTCGTCTGCGTAACACGGACGAGGGTTTCTGGATCGCGTCCAACCGTCCCGAGGCCGCCGACGAGGCGTTGGCCGGGAGCGTCCCGCTGCGGGAGGTCACCCGGGCCGCGCTCATGACCGACGGCATCACGCGCCTGGTGGAGCGTTACGGCCGGTCGTGGCTCGATCTGCTCGATCGGCTGGAGAAGGAGGGGCCGGGGCAGCTTGTCGCCGACGTTCGCGCCGAAGAACTCGCGGCGCCGCCCGGCACGTACCGCGGCAAGCTCCATGACGACGTGACCGCCGTCTTCTGCCGCTTCTGATCCGATCTGGCCCGATCCGATCTGATCGGATCTGATCCGACGCCCCACGCGGAGCCTTCGAGCCTTCCCGGCGTCCGGATCTTCGTTCGTCTACCGTGGACACATGCTGGTGACCAATCACGTCCTGTCCGGTGCGGTCATCGGGGCGGCTGTGCGGCGTCCGCTGCCGGCCTTCGCGCTCGGGGTGGCGTCGCACTTCGCGCTGGACTCGCTGCCGCACTGGGGCGACTGGGAGAGCAGGCAGCACTTCATGCGGGTCGCGGTGGCGGACGGGCTGTCCGGGCTCGCCGCCATGGGTGTCGTCACGAGTGCCGTGATGCGGACTCCGGCGAAGGGGCGCACCAGGCTCGCGGTGTCCGTGGTGCTCGGGATGGCCGGTGCGGCGTTGCCGGATCTCGACAAGCCCGCGCACATCATCTTCAAGCGCAAGCTGTGGCCGGACGCGGTCAACCGGTTCCACAGTCGCATCCAGGACGAGGCTCCGGGGCGCTTCGTCTCGCACGAACTGGTCGCCGCCGCGACGTTCGCGGTGTCGGCGGCGGCGTTGATCAAGCGGCGTGCGGCCGTCGGATAGGGCTTACGCCGACGCCGGGTGTACGGGCCGGCCGCGGTCGGGCGGGGCCTGCTCCGCCGCCGATGAGGCGATGCGGACCACCTCGTCGGCGATATCCGGCTCCGGGAGGGCCGCGGCTGCCGCGGCGGGGGCCGGTTTGGGTTTGCGCGGGACGCGGGCGCCGGAGGAGCCGCCGCGGCCCGGGTACATCAGGAGGCCGTTGACCGGGTCCGGGACGGCGTCCAGGGCCGCCTTCACCACTGTCGCGTCCCGGAAGGCGGACCAGCCGCCGACGGGGACGTCCTCGGGGAAGCAGAGCTCGAGCACCACGCCCCAGGGACGTTCGACCCAGGTCCAGTCCTGCGCGCCGTACTCCAGCGCGGTGCGGATCAGGTCACGGCCGTGCGTGTCCTTCCAAGCGGCCGCGGAGAACTCGCCGTCCGCGACCTCGATCGACCACCATTCGCCCACCCGGCCACGGTATGCCCCCGATGGTGGGGAAAGAAGGGTTCGGCGGGCTTCCGGGCCGGCGTTCGCCACGGGCGAACAGGTTGTGTGAAATTCCTATACTGAGCCGTTCGAGCCGGAGGCGCTGAGGACGCCGGCCAGGGCGTCGGCGAGCGGTTCGACGTCGGCCAGGTCCAGTTGGGCGACGGTGATGCGGATGCCGGGCGGGCTGTCGACGCGGAACCAGGCGCCGGGGGCCACCGCCCAGCCGGCCGCGAGCAGGCCGCTGACCACCACCGCCTCCTCGGGGACCGGGATCCACACGTTGATGCCGGTGGTTCCCCGGGACTCGATGCCGCGGGCGGCCAGGGCGGCGATGAGGGTCTGGCGGCGTTCGGTGTAGACGCGGGCGGCCTCCACGATCTGCGCCTCGACCGCCTCGTCCGTCCACAGCCGGTGGACCTGCGCCTGGATCAGCTGGCTGACCCAGCCCGCGCCCAGGCGGAGCCGGCCGGCCATCCGGCCGCCGGTGGTGCCGTCGGCGGCGACCACCGCGCAGCGCAGGTCGGGTCCGTAGGCCTTGGACAGGGAACGGATATGGGCCCAGTGCTCCGTGGCCCCGGCAAGGGTGTAGAGCTCGTGGTGCCGGGTGATGTCGGCGCCGTGGTCGTCCTCGATCAGCAGGACGTCGGGGTGCCGGGCCAGCAGCGCGCGCAGGGCTTCCGAGCGGCCGGCGGACACCGCGGCGCCGGTCGGGTTCTGTGCGCGGCTGGTGATGATCACCGCGCGCACGCCGCGTTTGAGGGCCGCGGTCAGGCCGGCCGGCGTCATGCCCTCGGCGTCGATCGGGACCGGGACGGCGGTCAGGTTCATGGCCGGCAGCAAGCGGTAGACGGCGCCCCAGCCCGGGTCCTCGACGGCCACCGTGTCGCCGGTGCGCAGGTGGGCGGACAGCGCGCGGTCGATGGCGTCGCCGGCGCCGAAGGTCAGCAGCAGGTCGCCGACCGGGACGCCCTCGGCGCCGAGCCGGGCGCGGGCGGTGGCTAGCAGGTCCGGCAGCATCGCCTCGCCGGCGTAAAGACGCTGCGACGCGCCGCTGGGGAACACCAGATCCGGCAGCAGGCGGCGGTCCGGGTCGCCGGTGACCAGGTCCTTCGCCCCGGGCGGGATCGGGAAGCTGAGGTTGCGCGGGGCGGTGGCCGGCTGCGCGCGCACCCGGGTGCCGCGCCGGCCGGCGGTCTCCACTGCGCCGCGGTCGCGCAGCAGGCGGTAGGCGGCCGAGACGGTGTTGGGGTTCACCCCGAGATCGGCCGCGAGGTCCCGGATCGGCGGCAGGGCCTGGCCGGGCGGCAGGTGGCCGTCGGCGATGCCGGCCTCGATCGACGCCGCGATCTGGCTGGCGCCTCGGCCCGAGATTTTGTACGCTGCCGGTGAGGGTGTTTGAACTACCACAGTTACTAGTTTGCACTAGGACGAAACATGACGCAAGCGGCCCCAAGTCAGACGCAGACGCAGATGCAGACGCAGAGCCAGACCACGTCCCCGAACCCCGCAGCCCCGGTCCGCGACGCCGAGACCGAGGCCTGCCTGTTCGGCCACGGTGCCGAGGGCGCCTACGAGCAGACCCCGCGCACCACCGCCACCCGCTACCAGAGCCGCGTCGGCTACGACCGCGCCGCCGTCCACGCGGTCCTGGACGAGGCGCTGGTCTGCCACCTGGCCTTCGTCCACGAGGGCGCCCCGGTGGCCCTGCCGACGGTCCACGCCCGCTCCGGCGACCGGCTCTACGTGCACGGCTCGACCGGGGGCCGCTTCGCGCGCCTGGACGGCCGGCCGGTGAGCGTCACGGTCACCCTCTTCGACGCGCTGGTCCTGGCCCGCAGCTGGATGCACCACTCGATGGCCTTCCGCAGCGTCGTGGTCCACGGCACGGCCCGGGTCGTCGCCGACCCCGCCGAGCGCCTCGACGCCATGCGGGCCCTGATCGACCACATCGCCCCGGGCCGTACCGCCGAGTCGCGCGAGCCCACCCGCAAGGAGCTGGCGCAGACCGCGATCCTGGCGCTGGACCTGGAGCAGGTCTCGCTGAAGGCGCGCGGCGACCAGGTCGCCGACGACGAGGAGGACCTGGCGCTGCCGTACTGGGCCGGGTCGATCCCGCTCGCGGTGACCGCCGGCGCCGCCAAGCCCGCCCCGGACCTGCTGGACGGCATAGCGCCGCCGGAGTACGCGCAGCACTACACGCGGACGCGCGCCTGCGGGTACGCGCACTGAGAGCGCACTGAGAGCGCACTGAGATTCGGACGCTGCCAGAAGACGCCGGGCCGGCGGCGGGTGCTCAGATCCGCTGGATGATCGTCGCGATCCCCAGCGCCCCGCCCTGGCACATGGTCAGCAGCGCGTACTCCTTGTCGGCCCGCTCCAGCTCGTGCAGCGCCGTGGTGAACAGGCGCGCGCCGGTGGCCCCGACCGGGTGCCCGATCGCCAGCGCGCCGCCGTTGACGTTCACCTTGGCCAGGTCGACGTGGTGGGCGCGGGCCCACGACAGCACCACCGAGGCGAAGGCCTCGTTGATCTCGAACAGGTCGATGTCCTCGACGGTCATGCCGGCCTTGGCCAGCACCGCGGTGGTGGCCGGGATCGGGCCGTCGAGGTGGAAGTAGGGGTCCGACCCGACCATCACCTGCGCCACGATGCGGGCCCGCGGACGCAGGCCCAGGGCGCGCGCGGTGTCCCGGGAAACCCACAGCACCGCGGCGGCGCCGTCGGAGATCTGGGAGGCGGTGCCGGCGGTGTGGATGCCGTCCGGGAGCACGGGCTTCAGGCCGGCCAGGCCTTCGCGGGTGGTGTCGCGCAGGCCCTGGTCGCGGCCGACGGCGCGCCACATGCCGTGCTCGTCGCGCTCCTCCTCGCGGGTCGGGACCTGGACCTCGAACACCTCGCGGTCGAAGCGGCCCTCCGCCCAGGCCTGCTTGGCCCGCGCCTGGGACAGCACGCCCAGCTCGTCGATGTCGTCGCGGGTGATCCCGTGCTTGCGCGCGATCCGTTCGGCGGCCTCGAACTGGTTGGGCATGTCCAGGTTCCACTCGTCCGGCTGAGGGCGGCCGAAGCCGGACTTGGCGTTCGCGCCGAGCGGGACCCGCGACATCGCCTCGACCCCGCAGCCGATGCCGACGTCCACGGTGCCGCCGGCGACCATCGAGGCCACCATGTTGTTCGCCTGCTGCGAGGAGCCGCACTGGCAGTCGATGGTGGTGGCGGCGGTCGAGTACGGCAGGCCCATGGCCAGCCACGCGGTGCGCGCGACGTTGAACCCCTGCTCGCCGGCCTGGGTGACGCAGCCCCCGACGATCTGCTCCACCGCGTCGGCCGGCACGCCGGTCCGTTTCAACAGCTCCCGGTAGGTCTCGCCGAGCAGGTACGCCGGGTGCAGATTCGCCAGGTCGCCGTTGCGCTTGCCGATCGGGGTGCGCACCGCCTCGACGATGACGGCTTCGGACATGACGGCCTCCTGCCGGGACGCGGGACTCCGGGGCTCCGGGACTCCGGGGCTCCGGACTCCGGGACTCCCCGCGAAACTGATACAGGTTCTAGTTTTGGTGAACCTAACAGCAATCCCGCGACAAGGGAACGGGCCGACCGGAGGTGAATTCCGGTCAGCCCGCTCGGGGGTCCGCGTCACTGCGCGGGATCCGTCAGCAGCCGCATGCTCCGCTACAGGCGCAGGAGCCACCGCTCTGACAGCCGCACTTGCAGCCGCCGCCGCAGCTGCAGCTCCCGGCCTCCGGCTCCAGGACGACGATCGGCAGCGCCCGGCTCTCGGCGGGCGTCGGCGGAGTGCCGTCCAACGGCATCTGAGGGACTTCCGACAATGACTGCTTTGCCATAGCGCCTCCTTCGCTGGCGGCGGGCCGGGTGGCGCGGCGGGGATCCGCCACAAGCCGCCAATGCCGCCGGTTTCCAGTCAAAAGGGAGATCTGCCCCGGGTCAATGGCCGGTGGGCACACGCCACCCGGGGCGCCAGGGGCGCGCGGGTGCGGATCAAGCCTCTGCGGCGCCCCTTGAACGCCCGCTCCGCTCCGCCCTACCGCCTTACCGCGTTCCGCCCTACCGCGCCCCGGCCAGGGCGACCTCCGCCGCCACCGGCAGATAGTTCGGCCCCGAGAAGTCCCACCCGGCGATCACCTTCCGGTAGTGGATCGTCTCCTGGTCCGGCGCCGGGCTGGTGCGGGTGTACTCGCGGTAGCCGGCGGCGGCGCACATGCGCTGGTTCTCCCACATCATCACGTGGGTCAGGAGCCTGAGCTCGGGCAGCCAGAGCTGGCGGGCGTGCTCCTCGGCGAAGGCCAGGACGCGGCGGCCGATGCCCCGGCCCTGCAGGTCCGGGGCGACGGCGAAGTTGTCCACGTGGAGCCAGCCGTCCTCGGGGACCAGGGTCACGGTGGCGATGGCCGGGCTGCCGACCACGAACAGGCAGCCGCGGCGCATCAGGTGCGGGTAGTCGGCGTCCATCGGGGCCGGGCGGGAGCCGATGCGGTCGACGTAGTGGCGGTAGGCCGAGTGGGTGACGGCGTGGACCGCCGCGAGGTCCACCGGCACCGCGTATCGGACTCCCAGCGGCTGCATGATCGTGCCTCTCCTTCTCCCCGCCCCTCGACTGTTCTCCACCGCAGGCTGGCACAGGCGCGGGCGGCGTGAGGGCCGATCAGGCGTCGTTCATCAGACAAGGTGACAGTGCTGGTGAGTGGACCGGGGGGCCTGGAGGGGCCGGACCTCAGGCCGACAACGGCAACCGCGCGGCGTGCTCGTGCCGCTGGTCGAGCCCGAGGTTCCGGTAGATCTCCAGCGTCGCGGTGGACATGTTCAGCGTGATGAAGTGCAGCCCCGGCACCCCCTCGGCCAGCAGCCGCTCGCACATCCGCGTCGTCCACTCGACACCGACCTCGCGCACCGCGGCCTTGTCGCCGTCCACCGCCGTCAGCGCGCGCTCCAGCTCGGCCGGGAACGCCTGCCCGGTCAGCCCGGTGATGCGCTTGATCTGCGCGACGTTGGTCACCGGCATCACGCCCGGCAGGATCGGCACGTCGCAGCCCGCCGCCGCGACCCGGTCGCGCAGCCGCAGATAGTCGTCGGTGAGGAAGAACATCTGCGTGATCGCGAAGTCCGCGCCCCGGCGGCACTTCGCCACGAAGTGCTCCACCTCCGAGTCCCAGTCGGGCGAGCGCGGGTGCATCTCCGGGAACGCCGCGACGCCCACACAGAACTCACCCGATTCCCTCACCAGATCCACAAGCTCGCTGGCATAGCTCAGGCCCTCCGGATGCGCCTGCCAGTCGCCCAGCGGGTCGCCCGGCGGGTCGCCGCGCAGCGCCAGGATGTTGCGCACGCCGGCGTCCGCGTACTGCCCGACCACGTGCCGCAGCTCGGCCACGGAGTGGTTCACCGCTGTGAGGTGCCCCACAGGGGTGAGCGTGGTCTCGGCGGCGATGCGCTCGGTGGTCTCCACCGTCTTCATCCGGGTGGTCCCGCCCGCGCCGTACGTCACCGACACGAACGTCGGCGAGTACCCCTCCAGGCGCCGCAAAGCACGCCAGAGCTGCTGCTCCTGAGCGTCGTCCCGAGGTGGGAAGAACTCGAAGGAGTAGGAGCGCTCGCCGCGGGCCAGCAGCTCGCGGACGGTGGCGGCCCGGTCCGGCCGCACAGACGGGAGTCCCAGTGCCATGAATCCACCGTACTGAGCATGTCGCCCTTTGTAAGGCAGAGTCGCCGCACGTCCCGAGACGCGAGACACGGGCCCCGCAGGACCAGCCGTATGGTTGTTCCCGTGAACCCCCTGGACCGCCACTCCCTGCGTACCCGCGTTGACGCCGCTTTGTCGGCGTTCCTGGACCGCCAGGGCGCGGCCCTGATCGCCATGTCGCCCGAACTGGCGCCGCTGCCGACCGCGCTGCGCGAGTTCCTGGACGGCGGCAAGCTGATGCGCCCGGGGTTCTGCTACTGGGGCTGGCGCGGTGTGCTCGGCGACAGCGCGACCGCCGAGGAGGAGGACGGCATAGTCCACGCCGCCGCTTCCCTGGAACTGCTCCAGGCATCGGCGCTGATCCACGACGACTACATGGACGACTCCGACACCCGCCGCGGCATGCCGGCCATCCACCGCCGCTTCGCCGCCGCGCACCGCGAGGCCGCCTGGGAGGGCTCCGACGCCCGGTTCGGGGCCGCGGCCGCGATCCTGCTCGGCGACGTCTGCCTGACCTGGTGCGACGAGATGTTCGCGGGCAACGGCCTGCCCGCCGAGCGGACCGCCGCGGCCCGCCGGTACTTCGACGTCATGCGCACCGAGGTGATGGCCGGGCAGTACCTCGACGTGCTCGCGCAGGCCCACGGCCTGGACGAGCCCGAGCGCGCGGCCCAGCGGGCCCAGACCGTCATCCGCTTCAAGTCCGCGAAGTACACCATCGAGCGGCCGCTGCACGTCGGCGCGATGCTGGCCGGCGGCGGCCCGGACGTCGTCGCCGCGTACTCCGCCTACGGCCTGCCGCTCGGCGAGGCGTTCCAGCTGCGCGACGACGTGCTCGGGGTGTTCGGCGACCCGGCCGCCACCGGCAAGCCGGCCGGCGACGACCTGCGCGAGGGCAAGCAGACGCTGCTGGTGGCGCTGGCCGCGGCGCGCGCCGACAGCCCGGCGGCGATCAAGACGCTGCGCGCCGAGCTCGGGAACCCCGGCCTGGACGCCGCCGGGGTCGCCGAACTGCAGGACATCATCCGCTCCACCGGCGCGCTGGACGACGTCGAGACGCGGATCGCCGCGCTGACCGACGAGGCCCGGGCCGCCCTGGCCGCGGCGCCGATCGACGCGGAGGCCAAGGCCGTGCTGGGGGAGCTGGCGGTCATGGCGACCGCCCGCAAGAAGTAAGCAGCCGGGGTCCCTAACCCTGCTGGTTCAGCCCGTCGACCACCGGCCGGCCGTGCTCGAACCCGAGCCGGGTCACCGTCGCGGTGTCCAGCCGGAAGAACCGCCCGTCCGCCGGCGGCAGCCCGAGCCAGCGGGCGCACAGGATCCGCAGCACGTGGCCGTGCGCGACCAGGCAGACATCCTCGCCCTCGCCGCCGGCCAGCATCGGCCGCACCCGCTCCAGCACCCGGTCCACCCGCGCCCCGACCTGCTCGATGGTCTCGCCGGGGTGCTCGTGGTCGCCGGGCACGACGCCGTCGTCCCACAGGTACCAGCCGGGCCGCGTCCGGTGGATCTCGTCGGTCGTCACCCCCTCGTAGCCGCCGTAGTCCCACTCCAGCAGATCGGGGTCCTCGACCGCGCCGGTCAGCCCGGCGAGCTCGGCGGTGCGCACGGCGCGCGTCAGGGGGCTGGTGTAGACGGCGCCGAAGGTGCGGCCGGCCAGGAGTTTGGCGGCGGCGCGGGCCTGGTCCTCGCCGACGGTGGTCAGCGGCAGGTCGGTCAGGCCGGTGTGGCGCCCGGAGCGGCTCCACTCGGTCTCGCCGTGGCGGAGCAAGATCAGCTCAGACATGTCCCCGAGCGTAGCCGGACGCGGCGCGCCGTGCGTGACGGGCGTCGGTACGCACGATGACCTCCGGCTTCCGGCGCGTCAGCTCCCCGACTTGGCCGAGGCGATGGCCAAGGCGACCGCCTCGGCCATCGCCTTGGCCGCGTATCCCGCCGCGCGGTTCGCCGCCGCGTCCGCGACCGGACCGGCAGGGGCCGGCGCCGGGCGCAGCGGCGCGCGCCGCACCGGCATCGGCCTGCCGGCGGTGGGCCGCACCTGGGTGGGCGCGGTCGCGGTCGTGAAGGCCGCCAGCAGTCGGCGTGCGGTGTCCGTGAACGAGTGCAGGATCGAGTTCTCCGTGTCGCTCAGCGGGTGGCGTCCGCCGCTGCTCGCCGCGACTGCGGTGCCGGCGCGTTCGCGCGGCCACAGCGAGCCGTCCAGGAACTCTATTGCGTGCCGTCCGTCCAGGGCCGCCACGCGGCCGCCGGAGCGCCGGACCGCGCGCAGCAGGCCGGACTCGCCGTGCGCGTCGTGGGCGGCGTTGCAGTGGCCGCCGACGCGCCAGTAGGTCTCGCTGTCGACGGCCAGCAGCCGGGCCGAGGTGGACGGCCGGGGGCCGGTGGCCGGGACGCGCTCGGCCGGGGTGCGGCGGTGTGCCTCGGCGACGACCAGGTCCATCCGGTGCGGACCGCGCAGCGCCGCCACCGCCGCCGCGATCGCGCCCGGGGCCAGCGCCAGGCCGGGGTCGGCGAACACCATCGCCTTGCCGCGCGCGGCGACGGCGAGTTGTTCGCAGGCGTGCGCGTGGGCGCACCAGCCCGGCGGCGTCGGAGAGCCCGTCAGCAGGCGCAGGCGGGGGTCGTCCATCGCCGCCTGGAGGACCAGGCGGCGGGTGAGGTCCGTGGAGCCCGCGTCCAGGAAGACGACGTCCAGCCTCGGCACCCGGATCTGGCTCAGCAGGGCCCGCACACACCGCAGGACGCGGCGTTCGTCGTTCAGGAGCGGGACGAGGACCGAGACGGTCTCGGCGGCCGGGGGCGGATCGGCGGACAGGGCGGACGGCACAGACGGCGCGGGCAGAGCGGTCGAGGCGCCTGCCAGGTGTCGATTTCGTCCCACGCGCTACAGCATCCCCACCGCGGGCCGTGATCGCAGTGTGGCGGAAAGCCGGGTGGGCCGTGAGGGTGACCGCCGGGGAACCAAACGAGCCAAAAGGGGCGGGACCCGCGCCCCCACAGACGCGGATCCCGCCAAGGCCGTATGGCCTTCCCTACCCCCACTGGCACCCCCACCGGGTGCGTCGGAGGCCGCGTAGAAGCAGCACATCCGATCATCCATATAGACGTTCGAGGGGGTGGGTAGGGTTGCAGTGTCACAGCGTTCTGTATGTTGCGATTTAGTAACAGCGCCCGCTGCCTCCGCCGTCCGACGTATGTGCAGGTACTCATGCCGGACCTGAGTACTAATACCCATGAGGATGTCGGTGCCATGCGCCACACTTGATGACGGCACGCGATGGTCGCGCCACGGTGGGGAGTGTCGGGGAGGCACTGGCCGGCCGCGTGTCGCATGGGGGAAGACCCGGTCCCGTTTGATGGGGCACTGCCGACACGGGGCGGCCAGAGCTTCGTGAAACGGGACCGGATCGGGCACGCAGGACGGCCGGCGCGGTGCCGGCCGCCTTCGAGAGCGCGGCGGCGTTGAGGGATTCCCTCCGCCGCCGTCGTCGTCTCCGCAGGCCGGCGCCTGCCGATTCACTCATTTGAGCGAGTCTTGACCCGATTCCGTTGAGGGCGGGTGGCCCTCGGGGGTAGCCTGGTTCGAGTCGAACAAAGATTCGATGATGGGTCCGACGCCCGGAACGGCCTCCCCGCCGGGCGGTCGCGGGAGGGGAAGCCCGTGGCCGTCCGTTGGCCGGTCCGGGCGTGCGGACGAGTGAGGTGGCGGCTATGGAGGCTGCGATGAGTGCGAATGGGACGGGTGCCGAAGTGAGCACCGATGACGAACTGATCGACGTACTGCGCCGCCACGGCGAGCCGGCGCATTTCATCTGGCGCGGCAAGCTCTACCGCGTGCGCCAGGTCCTGTCGCACTGGATCCAGGTCGGCGCGGACTCCGGCGAACTCCCCTCCGTGCTGTTGTGCACCGACCGGCGCCTGGGCACCGTGGAGACGCTGGTGTTCGGCCGCGACCGGGAGATAGAGCGCGAGCTGTGGAGCGTGCGCGCGAGCATCGGCCGGGACGGCGACGTGGAGGTGTTCCAGCTGTGCCACGACGTGACCTCCGGCGGCTGGCTGCTGGTCGCCGAGTCCCTGAGCTGCCTGCCGGAGCACGTCGGCAGGGTGCTGAGATTCCCGGAGAACTGACCGCCACCGCCGTTCACGGGGATTTCCCGCCTTCAACACCTGTTTTTGTCAGTGGGGCCTGTCACTGTGGAAGAGACATGCTGCGAGTGTCCGACATGTCATCAGTGGACCCTGACTAGTACAGGGAGGGAACTATGCCCGCCGCTCTCACAAGCCCGGACACGGGACCGATAGCAGGCTCCCGAGCCCACCCGCCGCCGCTGCCCCCGATGGGCTCCGGCGGCCACCGCCGCGGCCCGGCCTCCCGCTCCGCCCGCGACCTGTTCGAGCAGGCCGGGCACGAGCTGGCCGAGGCGGCGACGTCGTCGCACCCCTACGACCGCTACTGCGGCGCGCATCTGGCGGCCCTGCACGCCTCGGCCGCCGTGGTGACGGCGCGCGCGGTGCCGGCGGCGCCGAACCGCCGCAGGCCGCGCAGCGTCTGGGACCTGCTCTACCGCGAGGCGCCGGAGCTGGCGGACTGGGCGGCGTACTTCGCCTCCGGCGCCACCCGCCGGGCCGCCGCGCAGGCCGGTCTGCCGAACGCGGTGACCGACGCGGAGGCCGCGGAGCTGGTGCGCGAGGCCGAGGTGTACCTCGGGGTGGTCGCGCAGTTGCTGGGGCTGCCGTTCCAGGACGGGCTGCCGCTGGGGACGGGGGAGCACCCGGCGGCCAGTTGAGGGCGGGGCTTCGAGCTCCCGCGAGACGATCCGGGCCCGGCGATCCGCGGCGTGATCACGGCGTGATCCGCGCTCGCTAGGGTCCGGGCCATGGACATGGCGCACGGGGTGGGTCTGCTCGGCGCGGCAGCGGGGGCCGGCGGAGTGGACGCGATCGTCGGCGGCGGGGGACTGATACAGCTGCCCGCGCTGCTGCTGGCGTACCCGGCGCTGCCCGCGGCGGCTGCCCTCGGCACGAACAAGCTCGCCTCGATATCGGGCACCAGCACGGCCGCGGCCACCTATCTGCGCCGGACGAAGGTGGACCGCCGCGTGATGCTCCCCGCCGCCGCGCTGGCGGTGGTGTGCGCGGGATTAGGCGCGGTGTCGGCATCCCGGCTGCCGGCGAGCGTCTTCCGGCCGATCGTCATGGTGCTGCTGGTCTGCGTCGCGGCCTTCGTGGTGTTCCGGCCCTCGTTCGGGGCCGAGCAGGCGGATCTGGACGTGTCGCGGCGCCGCCGCCTGACCACGACCCTGGTGGCCGGCATCGGCATCGGCTTCTACGACGGCATCTTCGGTCCCGGCACGGGGACCTTCCTGATCATCTGCTTCGCCGTGGGCATCGGCACGGAGTTCGTGGCCGGCTCGGCGATGGCCAAGGTGGTCAACGCCGGCACGAACTTCGGCGCCCTGCTGGTGTTCGCGACGCAGGGCCACGTGATGTGGGCGCTCGGCGCGGGCATGGGCGTGTGCAACATCGCCGGCGCACGCGTCGGCGCCCGGCTGGCGATCAAGCGGGGCGCCGGGTTCGTGCGGGGGGTGCTGCTGGTCGTGGTGGCGGCGATGGTGGTGAAGATGGGCTTCGACCAGTTCGGGTAGCCCATGGCGGGGCAGGTGTGCGGCGGACCGGGGCGGGCGCTTCGGCCTCAGCTCCGCAGCCGCAGTCCCGAGGGCGTCGAGCGGAATCCGGCTGCCGCCAGGGCCTGGGCCAGCGCCGAGTCCCGGCCGGCGGACAGCACGTCCTCGCCGTCGGTCTTCGACACCGTCAGCTTGCCGAGCCAGCCGTCGCGCACCGTCAGGGCCAGGGCGTCCACCGCGGGCTGAAGGACCGCCAGGTCCTCGGTCCAGGACAGGAGGGTGCGGCCGCCGCGTTCGACGTACAGCACCAGTTCGCCGTCGACCAGGACCACCAGCGCGCCGGCTTTGCGGCCCGGCTTGTGGCCGGTGGCGGGGGTGCCGTCGTCGCCGACGGGGCGTGCGGGCCAGGGGAGGGCGGCGCCGTAGGCGTTCGCGGGGTCGGTGGCCGCCAGGACGAGGGCGCCGATGCGTTCGGAGTCCTTCTTGGGCCGACGGGGGGTGTACTCGTGGGGCGTGCCCATCAGCTTGTGCACGCTCTCGTCGATGAGGGCGCCGGTGGTCTCGTGCTCCCGGTTCTCCAGTGCCTCCAGGGCCGCCGCCAGGGAGCGGAGGCGGTCCACCGCGCCGTCGGCGGCGAACTGGGCTGCTCCGAGGCCTTCGACGAAGTAGCCGCGGCGGGCCCGGCCCGCCTCCTCGTACGCCGACAGCACCGAGTACACACCCGCGTAGCCGCCCGGGATGCGTTCGGCCATCACCGAGCCGCGCGTCACCACGCCATAGCGGTCCATCAGGACCTCGCCGAGCAGGTGCGCCCGGCGGGTCGGGTCGACGATGCGCGGGGCGAGGCGGGACCAGCGGCCGGCGGCGGAGGGGCTGACCGCGGCCGACGCGTTCTGGTCGGCCACCACCGCGGCGACGCCGAAGCGCGCGTAGCGGCCGCGCGGGGTCGGGCGGCGGGCTTTGTGGGCGCTCTTGCCGGAGCCGAGCAGGCCCCGCAGCGGTGCGAGCGTGTCGTTGGTGACGTAGCCGGCCCACAGCAGGTCCCAGAGTCCTGACAGCACCTCCGAGGAGGTGAAGCCGTCGCCGACCCGCGCCGTGATCCCGCGCAGGAACAGCGCCGCGTCTTCGCCGAGCGCCTCCAGGATCGCCTCGTGCACCGGGCCCGGGTCCAGGGCCTCGGAGGGTTCGGGCAGCAGAAGCGGCGCGAGCTCCGCCGGGCAGAGCGTCACCCAGCCGTCGTCGCCGGCCAGCGAGCCGGCGCCGGCCCACACCACCTCGCCGGAGGAGGTCAGCTCGTCGAGCATGGTCGGGGAGTAATCCGCGATCCGCGACGGCAGGATCAGGCGCTCCAGCGCGGAGGCCGGGACCACGGCGCCGGCCAGCTGCTCCACGACGCGCAGCACGCCGTCCGTCCCGCGCAGCGGCGAAGCCGCGGCCCGGCCCACCGACTGCCAGGCCGGCAGCAGCATCGCCAGCGTGCGCGGCGGGACCGGCTCGGCCTCCTTGCGCAGCGCGGCCATGGTCCGGCGGCGCACCCGGCGCAGCACCTCGGCGTCGCACCACTCGGTACCGCTGCCGCCCGGGCGGAACTCGCCGGACAGCACGCGGCCGGCGGCCGCCAGGCGTTCCAGGGCGGCGATCACCGAGGACGCCGGGATGCCGAAGCGGGCGGCCGGTTCGATGGCGTTGAACGGGCCGTGGGTGCGGGCGTAGCGGGCCACCAGGTCGCCGAGCGGGTCGGCCACGACGGCCGTGAACGCCTCGGGGATCCCCACCGGCAGCGGCACGCCCAAGGCGTCCTGCAGGCGCCCCGCGTCCTCGATCGCGGCCCAGCGCTCCTCGCCGGCGATGCGGACCCTGATGACCCGGCGCGCGCCCTCCAGGCCGACCAGCCACGGCGCCTGGACGCCGCGGGCCGCCGCCTCCGCGGTGGACAGCGGTCCGAGCAGGCGCAGCAGGTCGGCGGCGTCCTCGGCGTCGCGGGCGTGCCGGGAGGGCGTCAGGTACTGCAGCTCCTCTTCCAGCGCCGTGAGGATGTCCGGGTCCAGCAGGTCCCGCAGGCCGGTCTGGCCCAGCAGCTCGGCCAGCAGCGCCGGGTCCAGGGACAGCGCCGCGGCGCGGCGCTCGGCCAGCGGGGAGTCGCCCTCGTACATGAACTGCGCGATGTAGCCGAACAGCAGGGAGCGCGCGAAGGGCGAGGGCTGCGCGGTCTCCACCTCGACGATGCGGACCTTGCGGGCCTCGATGTCCCGGCACAGCTCGATCAGCCCCGGGACGTCGTACACGTCCTGCAGCACCTCGCGCACCGCCTCCAGCACGATCGGGAAGCTCGCGTGCTTGGCCGCCACCGCCAGCAGCTGCGCCGAGCGCTGGCGCTGCTGCCACAGGGGCGTGCGCTTGCCGGGGCGCGTGCGCGGCAGAAGGAGCGCGCGCCCGGCGCACTCGCGGAAGCGGGAGGCGAACAGGGCCGAGCCGCCGATCTCGCCGGTGACGATCTCCTCGATCTCGTCCGAGCCGAACAGCAGACCCAGCGTCTCGGTACTGGGGTCGGCCGCGTCGGTGTCCGGCAGGCGCAGCACGATGCCGTCGTCGGCGTGCATCACCTGCGCGTCCAGGCCGTAGCGCTCGCGCAGCCGGGTGCCGATGGCCAGCGCCCAGGGGGCGTGCACCTGCGCGCCGAACGGGGAGTGGATCAGCACCTTCCAGTCGCCGAGCTCGTCGCGGGTGCGCTCGACCACGATGGTGCGGTCGTCCGGGACGCGGCCGGTGGCCTGCTTCTGCTCGCGCAGGTAGGACAGCAGGTTGTCGGCGGCCCAGTCGTCCAGGCCGGACTCCTTCAGCCGGGTCTTCGAGGCGTCCTCGTCGGCCTTGCCCAGCTCGCGCAGGAAGCCGCCGAGGGCGCGGCCCAGCTCCAGCGGGCGGCCCAGCGCGTCGCCGTGCCAGAACGGCAGCTTGCCCGGCATCCCCGGGGCGGGGGAGACCAGGACGCGGTCGTGCGTGATGTCCTCGATCCGCCAGGAGGACGAGCCCAGCGTGAACACGTCGCCGACCCGCGACTCGTAGACCATCTCCTCGTCCAGCTCGCCGACCCGCTTGGCGCCCTCCTTGGCGCCGGCCAGGAAGACGCCGAAGTAGCCGCGGTCCGGGATGGTGCCGCCGGAGGTGACGGCCAGCCGCTGCGCGCCCGGGCGCGCCGACAGCTTGCCCTCGACGCGGTCCCAGACGATGCGCGGCTTCAGCTCGGCGAACTCGTCCGAGGGATAGCGGCCGGAGAGCAGGTCGAGCACTGATTCGTAGGCCGAGTCCGGCAGCGCGGCGAACGGCATCGCGCGGCGGATCAGGGCGATGAGGTCGGCCGCCGGCCAGTCCTCGACCGCGACCATCGCGATGATGTGCTGGGCCAGCACGTCCAGCGGGTTGCGCACCACCTTCAGCGCCTCGATGGAGCCGGCCGCCATCCGCTCGGCCACCACCGCCGACTGCACCAGGTCGCCCCGGTACTTGGGGAAGATCACCCCGCGCGAGACCGCGCCGACCTGGTGCCCGGCGCGCCCGACCCGCTGCAGGCCGGCGGCCACCGACGGCGGCGACTCCACCTGCACCACCAGGTCCACCGCGCCCATGTCGATGCCCAGCTCCAGGCTGGAGGTGGCGACCACGGCCGGCAGGTTCCCGGCCTTCAACGCCTCCTCGATGTCGGCGCGCTGCTCCTTGGACACCGAGCCGTGGTGCGCCCGGGCCAGGACCGGCGGGGCGCCGGAGACCTGCCCGGCCTGGGCCATCATTTCGGCTGGTGAGGAGGTGCTGAGCAGCTGCTTCGTGCTCAGCGGCTCGTCGAGCCCGTCGCGCTCGCCGGCCACGCCGCCGTTGGTCCGCTCCCAGTGCGCCTCGTTCAGCTTGCCGGTCAGCCGCTCGGCCAGCCGCCGGGAGTTGGTGAAGACGATGGTCGAGCGGTGCCGCTCGATCAGGTCCGCCACGGCGGCCTCGACGTGCGGCCACACCGAGGCCTGCCGCCGCCCGGTCTGGTCGGCGGCGACCAGCTCGCCGTCGTCGGTGTCCAGCGCGCCCATGTCCTCGACCGGCACCGACACCCGGATGTCGAAGCTCTTGGCGATCTTCGGCGCGACGATCCGCACCGGATGCGGCCCGCCGAGGAACTGCGCCACGGTCTCGGCCGGCCGCACGGTCGCCGACAGGCCGATCCGCCGCGCCGGACGCTCCAGCAACGCGTCCAGCCGCTCCAGCGAGACGGCCAGGTGCGAGCCGCGCTTGGTCCCGGCGACCGCGTGCACCTCGTCGACGATCACCGTCTCGACGCCGCGCAGCGACTCACGGGCCGCCGAGGTGAGGATCAGGAACAGCGACTCGGGGGTGGTGATCAGGATGTCCGAGGGCTTGGTCATGAACTTGCGCCGCTGGTCGGCCGGGGTGTCGCCGGAGCGCACCGCGATGTCCACCTCCGGCTCGGGCAGGCCCAGGCGCGCGGCGGCCTGCTTCAGCCCGGCCAGCGGCGCGCGCAGGTTGCGCTCGACGTCCACGGCCAGCGCCTTCAGCGGCGAGACGTACAGGACACGGCAGCGGCGCTTGGGCTCGCTCGGGGGCGGGCCGAAGGCCAGGCGGTCCAGGGCGGCCAGGAAGGCGGCGAGCGTCTTGCCGGACCCGGTCGGCGCCACGACCAGGGCGTTCTTCTCCTCGGCGAGCGCGTTCCAGGCCCCGGCCTGGGCGCTCGTGGGCTCGGCGAAGGCAGCCGTGAACCAGGCCTTGGTGGCTGGATGGAAGTGATCCAGGGCTGCCGACCCAGCCGTTCGGTGAGGTACTGCCATAAGATCCATGGTGCCTTGTGGGTCTGACAGACTGTGACCCATGCGGTCAGGGACGATGCGGCTTCAGGACTTCTGGGAGCGGATGCGGGAGGAGTTCGGGCCGCTGGCCGATTCGTTCTCGCGGGACCACGTGATGAGCGAGCTGGGCGGGCGCACCGTGATGGAGGCGCTGCGGGACGGCGTGGAAGTCAAGGACGTCTGGGGCGCCGTCGCCAAGGACCGGGATCTGCCCTTCTTCTAGCTGTTGGGCCCGGCGCCTCAAGGCGCCTCAAGGCGCCTCAAGGATGGGTGTCGGTGACCGCGATGACCTCGTCCAGCCGGTGCAGCGCGGCCTGGAGCTGCTCGACGCGGTCGCGGATGCGGTCGCGCTCGGCGCGCAGCATGCGGCGCTGCCCCTCGTCGGTGTGGCCGGCGTCGTGGCAGGTCAGCAGTTCGGCGATGTTCTTGCTGGTCAGCCCGGCGGCGTACATCTGCTGGAAGAAGCGGACCAGCTCGACGGCGGTGTCCGGGTACTGGCGCTGGCCGGATGGGCTGCGTTCCGGGATCAGCAGCCCCTGTTCTTCGTAGTAGCGCAACGCCCGGACGCTGACGCCCGAGCGCGTCGCCAGTTCGCCGATCCGCATCTGTCCCGCCTCCGGCCGAGTTCGGACTTGCCTCTCACGTCAACGTGAGGTTTTAGCGTACCCGGCATGGAGATCAACGGATCGATCGCACTCGTCACCGGCGCCAACCGCGGGCTCGGCCGCGCCTTCACCGCGCACCTGCTCGACCGCGGTGCCGCCAAGGTCTACGCCGCCGCGCGCCGGCCCGCGGACATGAGCCTGGACGGCCTGGACGCGGACCGCGTCGTACGCCTCGCCCTGGACGTCACCGACCCCGACGCGGTGCGCCGCGCCGCCGAGCAGGCGCCGGACGTCACCCTGCTGGTCAACAACGCGGGGTCCAACACCTGGCAGGACCTGGTGGCCGGGGACCTGGACCGGATCAGGCTGGAGCTGGAGACCCACCTGTTCGGGTCCCTGCACATGGTCCGGGCGTTCGCCCCGGCGCTGGGGGGCAACGGCGGCGGCGCGGTGGTGAACGTCCTGTCGGCGATGTCCTGGTTCGCCCATCCCGGCGCCAACGCCTACCACGTCGCCAAGGCCGCGGCGTGGGCGATGGCCAACGGCGTCCGCCTCGAACTGGCCGGCCAGGGCACCCTGGTCACCGCCGTGCACCTGGGCCTGGCCGACACCGACATGAGCGCCGGGTTCGACAGTGAGAAGCTGCCGCCGCTCGAGGTCGCCCGCGCCGCGCTGGACGGGGTCGAGGCCGGCGCCTGGGAGGTGCTTGTGGACGAGTGGAGCCGCTCGGTCAAGGCCTCGCTCGCCGCGGACCCCCATCCCTTCTACGAAGCGCTCGCGGCGGCCACGTTCTGACCCGGTTCCGACCCGGGACTGACTCGCTGCCCTGAGTCGCCCGGCCGGAATCGTCAGGTCCGCAGCCGGAACGCCGCTTCCGGCGGGTAAGGATCCCCGCTACGTTCCACGTGTGACCGCAGCCGATTCCCGAATATCGCCCGCATCGCCTGACCTCGCCGGACGTGCGGCGGCTGTCCAGCGCCGCACTGTCCGCGTCCTCATCGGCAGCCAGATCCTCGGCGGCATCGGCTCCTCGACCGGGTTCTCGCTGTCCACGCTGCTGGCCAAGGAGATCACCGGGAACGCCGGACTGGCCGGGCTGACCGGCACCTTCTCCTCGCTCGGCGCGGCCTGCGCCTCCGTTCCGCTCTCGCGGGTCATGGCGGCCCGGGGCAGGCGGCCCGGCCTGGTTCTGGGCTACGGGGCCGCGGTCGTCGGGACGGTGGTCATCGTCCTGGCCGCGCGGCTGCACAGCTATCCGCTGCTGCTCGGCGGCATGGCGCTGTTCGGATCGGCGTCGGCGGTCAACCTGCAGGCCCGGTACGCCGGCACCGACCTGGCGCCGGCCGAGCGGCGCGGCCGGTCGCTGTCGATGGTGATCTGGGCGGTGACCGTCGGGTCCATCCTCGGGCCGAACCTCGGGCACCCGGCGGAGGGGACGGCGCGGGCGCTCGGGCTGCCGCCGCTGGCCGGGGCGTTCCTGTGGTCGGGGTTCGCGCTGTGCGGGGCCGCGCTCGTGCTCGGGCTGTTGCTGCGTCCTGATCCGTTGCTGGTGGCCCGGGAACTGCGCGGGGACGATATGGCGGCGCCGAAGCGGCTGACGCTGAAGGAGTCCTTCGCGGTGATCGGCGAATCGCCGCGGGCGGTGCTGGCGATCGCGGTCGTGGCCGTCTCGCACACCGTCATGGTCTCGGTGATGTCGATGACGCCGGTGCACATGAACTCCGACGGGATGTCGGTGACGGTGATCGGGCTGGTGTTGTCGGTCCACATCACCGGGATGTACGCCTTCTCGCCGCTGGTCGGGTACGCGGTGGACCGGATCGGGCGGGTCCCGGTGCTCGGCGCCGGACTCGCGGTGCTGGCCGCGGCGTGCCTGGTGGTCGGGTCGGCGCCGATGGGGTCGCGGGCGTACATGGTCGTCGGGTTGCTGCTGCTGGGGATCGGGTGGTCCTGCGGGGTGGTGGCCGGCTCGACGCTGCTCACCGAGTCCACGCCGGACCGGGTGCGGCCGTCGGTGCAGGGGGCCAGCGACTTCGTGATGCAGGGTTCTTCGGCCGGGGGCGCGGCACTGGCCGGACTGGTGGTCGGGACGCTGGGGTATTCGTGGCTGGCCGGGCTGGCGGTCGCGCTGCTGGCGCCGGTCGCGGTGCTCGTGGCGGTGACGGCGGTGCGGCGGCCCGGGGCCGGGGTCGCGGCGCCGGACAACATTCCGGGGCGTTCCGTACAAGAAGACGCGGCGCCCCAGGTACCGTGAGAGACGGTCAGAGCCTCGGGACGCGGGCCGAGTCAGTTTTTGTCAGTGGCGTCCTCTACGTTCAAGACCGTCAGACGTGAAGTACCGGAGAAACAGAGGCAGGCACCCATGGCGGCAACGACCACCGACCGCGAGAAGGCGCTCGACGCCGCCCTCGCTCAGATCGAGCGCAACTTCGGCAAGGGCTCGGTGATGCGCCTGGGCGCGCGCTCGGCGCAGCCGATCGACATCATCCCCACCGGCTCGATCGCCCTGGACGTGGCCCTGGGCATCGGCGGGCTGCCGCGCGGCCGGGTCGTGGAGATCTACGGCCCGGAGTCCTCCGGCAAGACGACGGTCGCGCTGCACGTGGTCGCCAACGCCCAGAAGAACGGCGGGCAGGCCGCGTTCATCGACGCCGAGCACGCGCTGGACCCGGAGTACGCCAAGAACATCGGCGTGGACACCGACGCGCTGCTGATCTCCCAGCCGGACACCGGCGAGCAGGCGCTGGAGATCGCCGACACCCTGATCCGCTCCGGCGCGCTGGACATCATCGTCATCGACTCGGTCGCGGCCCTGGTGCCCAAGGCCGAGATCGAGGGCGAGATGGGCGACTCGCACGTGGGCCTGCAGGCCCGCCTGATGAGCCAGGCGCTCCGCAAGCTGACCGGCGTGATCAGCCAGACCAACACCACGGTGATCTTCATCAACCAGCTGCGTGAGAAGGTCGGCGTGATGTTCGGCTCGCCGGAGACCACCACCGGCGGGCGCGCGCTGAAGTTCTATGCCTCGGTCCGCCTGGACATCCGGCGCATCGAGACGCTGAAGGACGGCACGGAGGCGGTCGCGAACCGCACCCGCGTCAAGGTCGTGAAGAACAAGGTCGCCCCGCCGTTCAAGCAGGCGGAGTTCGACGTGGTCTTCGGCGTCGGCATCTCCCGCGAGGGCTCGCTGATCGACATGGGCGTCGAGCACGGCTTCGTGAAGAAGGCGGGCGCCTGGTTCACGTACTCCGAGGGGCAGCTGGGCCAGGGCCGCGAGAACGCCCGCCGGTTCCTGAAGGAGAACCCGGACGTCGCCGACGGGCTGGAGAAGCTGATCAAGGAGAAGCTGGGGATCGGCCCGAAGGTCGACGAGCCGGCGGACACGGCGGCGGCTTCGGCGGCCCCGGCGGCCGCGGCCGACGGCGCGGCGGCGCCCGAGGAGGCGGCGGCCAAGCCGGCCAAGACCACGCGGGCGCGCAAGACCGCCGCGGCCGCGGCCGGTGCGGAGGAGTAGTAGGTGAGTGCCGGTTGGGGCCGGTTCCAGGACGAGGGAGCCGGTCCCGACTGGTTGGCCGCGCCGGGGGAGGACCCGGTGCCGGACCGGGCCGCGGCCGGCGGGGACGCCCCGGAGGGGAAGTCCGGAGCGGGCTCGTGGGGCGGCCGGTCCGGTGCCGGCGATGGTGCTGGTGACGGTGCGCCGGGCTGGGCCGCGGCGAGCGGGTCCGGCGATGCCGATGGTGCGCCGGGCTGGGCCGCGCCTGCCGAGCCCGGGGCGGATTCCGCGCCGAGCGGCTGGGCCTCGCTGACCGACGCGCCGGGCAGCCGGAGTGCGGCGCCGAAGCGGGCCGGCCAGCAGCGGAAGTCGTCGGGCGGCTTCGGCGACGACCGCCGCGGGGGCTCGGCCTCGGCCTCCGCCTCAGCGAAGAAGAGCGCCGCCAAGAAGACCTCCGGCGGCTGGACGTCGCGCCGCAAGGACCGCGACCCCGCCGACGCCGACAAGCCCAAGCCGCCGCCCTCGCGCGAGAAGCTCGAGCAGCGCGCGAAGAACATCCTGATGTACCACCTCGGCCGGCAGATGCAGACCCGCTCGCAGCTGGCCGACCGGCTCCGCAAGAAGGAGATCCCGGACGACATCGCCGAGGCGGCGCTCGACCGGTTCGAGGAACTGCACCTCCTCAACGACACCGACTACGCCGAGACTTTCGTCCGCTCCCGCCACAACGAGCGCGGACTGGCCAAGCGCGCCCTCGGCTACGAACTGCGCAAGCGCGGCATCGACGACGAGACCGCCGCCGAGGCCCTGTCGACCCTCGACGAGGACCAGGAGGCCACCACCGCGCGCCGACTTGTCGACTCACGGCTGCGCGGCACCAAGGGGCTGGACCCGCAGGTCCGCACCCGGCGGCTGGTCGGCATGCTCGCACGCAAGGGCTACTCCTCCTCGATCGCTTTCCGGGTGGTGAAGGAGGCGCTCGCCGAGGAAGGGCTGGACGTCGAGCTCGGGGATCCCGGCTTCGACTGACGCCCGCGCCCGCCGCCGCAGCACCACCGCCACAGCCACCGCCGCACCCGCCCGCAGCAGCGCCACAGCGGCGCCCGACAGCGCCACACCGCCCCCGCGAGCCCGTCGCCTACCCCACGCCACCGCACGGCGCGCCGCTTCGCCCGAACACCACCCCATCCGGTGTTTTCATCGGCTTTTCCCGGCGACACCAACGGTTGTCGACCACACTCCTCCTTGACCGTATTGTTACCTCGCCCTAACCTCGCACTCAGTGAGGGATCATCGAAGGATCACTCAAGCGCGCTGGGAGCGAACTAAATGGTCGGCCTGTTGATCGCGATCGCAGCGGTGGTCGCGGCGTGTGTCGGCCTGCTCGTGGGTCTGAACGTCGGCGGCTCCCGCCGGATCAACAATCTCAAGAAGAGCGCGTACCAGGACTTCGACAAGCAGGTCGCCGAGCTGGCCCAGCGTGCCCAGGCGCGGGAGGGCGAGCACGCCGCCGCGGTCGTGGCCGCCCAGCGTGACCTGGCCGCCGTGCACCGGGAGGCCGCCGAGTCGCGCAAGCAGGCCGACGCGCAGGCCGTGCAGATCCGGGAGCAGGCCGCCGCCGCGGCCACCGTCGAGATGGACCGGGCCCGCCGGATCCGGGACGAGGCCGAGGCCGAGACCCGGGTGCTCAAGGACGACATCCGCGAGCTGCGCCTGGACCTGGAGCGGCGGGAGGCGCGGCAGGCCGAGCGCGAGGAGCGGTTGGACGCCGACCTGCGGCGGACCGCCGACAAGGAGCGGGAGCTGTCCGCCGCCGACGCCGAGCTGGAGCGCAAGCGGGCGGAGCTGGCCACGCTGGAGGACGAGCGGCGCGCCGTCCTGGAGCGGGCCGCCGCGCTGTCCGCCGCCGAGGCCAAGGCCGAGCTGGTGAAGTCGATCGAGAACCAGGCCAAGCGCGAGGCCGCGGTGCTCATCCGGCAGATCGAGCAGGAGGCCAGGGACGAGGGCGACAAGCGGGCCCGCAAGACCGTGGCCCTGGCCATCCAGCGGGTGGCCAGCGAGCAGACCGCCGAGTCCGTGGTCTCCGTGCTGCACCTGCCCAGCGACGACATGAAGGGCCGGATCATCGGGCGCGAGGGCCGCAACATCCGGGCCTACGAGTCGATCACCGGCGTCAACCTGATCATCGACGACTCGCCCGAGGCGGTGCTGCTGTCCTGCTTCGACCCGGTGCGCCGGGAGGTCGGCCGGCTGACGCTGGAGGAGCTGGTCCTGGACGGCCGGATCCATCCGCACCGCATCGAGGAGATCTACGAGCGGTCCAAGGCCAAGGTCGAGACGCTGTGCGTACGCGCCGGCGAGGACGCGCTGATGGAGCTCGGCATCACCGACATGCACCCGGAGCTGATCGCCCTGCTCGGCAAGCTCCGCTACCGCACCTCCTACGGCCAGAACGTGCTCAAGCACCTCGTGGAGTCCGCGCACCTGGCCTCGATCATGGCCTCCGAGCTGCGGCTGGACCCGGTGCTGCTCAAGCGGTGCACGGTGCTGCACGACATCGGCAAGGCCCTGACCCACGAGGTCGAGGGCAGCCACGCGCTGATCGGTGCCGAGATCGCCCGCAAGTACGGCGAGCACGACGACGTCGTCCACGCCATCGAGGCGCACCACAACGAGGTCGAGGTCCGCACCGTGGAGGCGGTGCTGACGCAGGCCGCCGACGCCATCAGCGGCGGCCGCCCCGGCGCGCGCCGCGAGTCGCTGGAGGCCTACGTCAAGCGCCTGGAGCGGCTGGAGCAGATCGCCGCCGAGCAGGAGGGCGTGGAGAAGGTCTTCGCCATGCAGGCCGGCCGCGAGATCCGGGTGATGGTCGTCCCCGACGCCGTCGACGACATCCAGGCGCAGGTCATCGCCCGGGACATCGCCAAGCAGGTCGAGGAGGAGCTGACCTACCCGGGGCAGATCCGGATCACCGTGGTGCGTGAGTCCCGCGCTACTGAGTACGCACGCTGACGTTCCTCGGCGCCCTGTTCCGCCAGACCCACCGCGCGAAGAACGCCAACGCGACCGCTATCGCCGCCAGCACGATCAGGTACACCGGGATCCCGAGGAACTTCAGCAGTTCCTCCTGGTCGTAGGTGCTGTGCTGCACCCAGTCGGAGGCCGCCGGCGCGAAGGCGTAGTCCTGCGTGATCAGCGAGGGCTCCGAGAAGTACCCGTCGTACACGGTCAGGAACATCCGCCCGGCCGCCAGGCTCGCCAGCGCCGGCCTGACCGCCGAGGGGTCGATCCAGTCCCCGAACGTCGAGGGCGTCTGCTGTCCGGCGATCGGCGAGCTCGTGACGTCCATCCGGTGCGGCGCCAGCACCGACACCTCGACGTCCTGCGGCGTCGTCGCGCCGGCCGACAGCCGCATCGGGTACACGGCGGTCTTGGCCGGGAACGTCAGGCTGATCGGGTCCAGGACCCCGTTCAGGTCCGCCGTGCTGCCGGTGGCCAGCCGCACGGCCACGAACTTCCAGCCCTGGCTCGTATAGGCGGCCAGCCGGGTCGCGGTGCTGTCCTTCAGGGTGAAGCCGTGCTGGTTCAGCCAGCCGCCCAGCGCCGCCGGGTCGGCCGAGGCCAGGTTCGCGACCTCGAACTCGCCGATCCGCTGGTCGCTGAGCACCTGCACGGCCGGCGGCGGCGCCGCGGTCAGCGCGCCCCCGCCCACCGCCTCGCCGCCGGACGAGTCGCCGCCGAGGTGCGGCCAGAAGTAGTGGTGCACGGCGGGCACCGGTGCCTCGGCGCCGTTCAGGTCGGCGAACACGTCCTGGTCCGCCAGCTTCACCGTGGCCTGGGCCGGCACCGGCATCACCCACGCGGCGTCGGTCACGTCGCTGCGGGTGGAGAACCGCATGACGACGTCCTCCGTGGTCCCGTCGAACCGCACCACGGCCTGCTCGCGCGCGACGCTCATCGTGCCGCCCGAGCCCGGGATCATCGCCCCGCACCCGCACGCCCACGCCGGATCGGCCACCCAGACCGCCTGCAGTCCGCCCGCGGCCAGTGCGAGCGTCAGAGTTTTGGCCACCCACCTGCGCATTCTGATTCCCCTCCCGAAAACGAACCGTCCTCCGGCGAGGCTATGACGCGCTCGCCGGAGGACGGGTTCCCGTGCTCCCACCACGGATTGGTAACGGCCGGACCGGCTACCGCTCGCGGCCTGGGGCCAGCAGCCGCACCGCCACCGCGGCGACCGCCAGCACCACCGCGAGCCCGATCAGCGTCAGGTGCATCCCGCGGGCGAAGTCGCCGCCGGCCACCAGGGCGCCGGCCACCGCCACCGCCAGCGCGCCGCCGACCTGCCGGGAGGTGTTCACGATGCCGGCCGCGGTCCCCGCGCGCTCGGCCGGGACGCTGCCCATCACCATGATGGTCAGGGCCGGGACCACGAAGGATCCGGCGAAGGAGACCGGGATCAGCAGCAGGACCAGCAGCCAGGCCGGCTGGTCGGGGCGGACCGCCAGCAGCAGGAGCATCGCGCCGGCGGTGCCGGCCAGGCCGATCGTCATCGACGCCCGGGCGCCGATCCGGGCCACCATGCGGGCCGCCACCGTCACGTTCACCACCGACACCACCGCGGTGATCGGGGCGAACAGCAGGCCGGTGACGGTCGGGGACTTGTGCGCCACCTGCTGGAAGTACAGGCTGAGCAGGAAGATCACGCCGTAGAAGGCGGCGTTGACAGTGAACCCGGCGGCGGCGGCCAGGGACATGGCGCGGGACTTGAACAGCGTCAGCGGCACCATCGGCCGCTCCTGCCGGGATTCGGCCAGGGCGAAGACCACCGTGGCCAGCGCCGCCGCCGCGAACGAGGCCAGCACCGGTGCGGTGCCGAAGCCCTTCGAGCCGCCCTCGATGAAGCCGTAGGTCAGGCCGGCCAGCGCCACCACCGAGGACACCAGGCCGAGGACGTCGAAGTGGGCGCGCGTGGCGGTCGCGGCCTGGGCGAGCTGGGCGAGCTTGGGCGTGCCGGCCAGCAGGGCCAGTGCCGCGGCCCCGGCCGGCAGGTTCAGGAAGAAGATCCAGCGCCAGTCCACGGCGGCGGTGATCAGCCCGCCGGCCACCGGCCCGGCCGCGGCGGCGGCCGAGCCGGCCGCGGTCCACAGCGCGATCGCCCGGTTGCGCGCCGCCGGGTCCGGGAATGCCTGGCGGATCAGCGCCAGTGAGGCCGGCAGCATCAGCGCGGCGGCGGCGCCCTGTACCAGCCGAGCGGTGATCAGCAGCCCCAGCGAGGGGGCCAGCCCGCACGCCGCGGAGGAGAGCGTGAACCCGATCAGCCCGAAGCCGTAGGCGGCCTTGGCACCGATCCGGTCACTCAGCGCGCCGGCGGAGAGCATCAGGGCGGCGAAGGCCAGCGTGTAGCCGTCTATCACCCACTGCGCGCCGGCCAGCCCGCCGGCCAGGCTGCGGTTGATCGCCGGCAGCGCCACGTTGACGACCATGGCGTCCAGGCCGACCAGGAAGAAGCCGAAGACGGAGGCCGCCAGGACGCGGCGGCTTTGCGCACTGCTCAGCGCGGCGGCGGCGGTGCTGGTGGCCCGCGGCCGGGTGGCGGTCAGAGCTGTCATGCCGGTAACGATCGCGGTCCGCCGCACCGCCATACAGACCGCGCCGAACCGGGGAGTGCGGTGCCGGGGTGCGACACACCCCCTCACATCCGGCGCGGTGCCTCTACGCTGGCGGTATGACGAATGGCTCGGAGTTGGGGATCTTCCTGAAGGCGCGGCGCGCCGCGGTCCGGCCGGAGGAAGTGGGCCTGCCCACCGGGACGAGCGTCCGGCGCACGCCGGGCCTGCGGCGCGAGGAGGTCGCGATCCTGGCCGGCGTCAGCGTCGACTACTACACCCGCCTGGAGCGCGGCAAGGAGACCAACCCGAGCCCGGCCGTCGTCGACGCGCTGGCCCGGATCCTGCGGCTGAGCCCGGACGAGCACCAGCACCTGCGCGACCTCGGCGAGATCGCCGCCCGGCCGGCCCGCAAGACCGAACAGCGGCAGTCCCGCACCCGCACGGTGCGTCAGGGCCCGATGATCCTCATGGAGCAGCTGCGTCCCAACCCGGTCTACATCGTCAGCCGGACCAACGACGTGCTGGCCGCGAATCCCGCGGGCCTGGCGCTGTTCCCGGGACTGGCGGGCTGGCCGGCCGGGCAGCGCAACATCACCCGCTACCTGTTCCTGAGCCCGATGGCCAAGCAGCTGTACCCGGAGTGGGAGAAGCTGGTCCCGACCTCCGTGGCCTACCTGCGGGCCCGCGCCGGCGCCGACCCCGACGACCCGGATCTGGTGCGCCTCATCGGCGAACTCGTCGTGAAGAGCCCGGAGTTCGCCCGGCTCTGGGAGCGCTACGAGGTGCGCAACGTCAGCGGGGGCACCAAGCTGTTCGACCACCCCGACGTCGGCCCGATGGCCCTGGACTACGAGGCCATGGAGCTGGCCAACACCGGCGGCCAGCGCATGATCGCCTACTACACGCTGCCCGGCACCGCCGACCGCGACGCCGTCACCCTGCTGGACATGATCGGCTCAGGACTGCTCGCCGCGGGCGTCGACGGACTTCAGCAGTTCGTTCAGCCCGCCGATGGACAGCTTGTGGAAACCGGGGACGGGACCGGGGTGGCCGGCGAGCATGAGGGCTGACCGGACGGTCATCCGCACTATCCGCATCGCCGCGTAGAACAGGTACAGGGCCAGCGGGATCTCGGCGAACGCCGCCGAGAGCACCGAGGCCGTCTCGTCCGGGGTGCCCCAGTCCAGCGAGATGTCGAACCACGCGTCGCACAGCAGCAGGGTCGCGGTGAAGACGCAGGCGATCACCGTGTACTGACGCCGGCTCCAGGCGCCCCAGCACGTGATGAAGAGCCCGAGCAGCAGCAGGCTGTCGAAGCCGACCCAGGCGGCGTTCCAGGCGTTCTCCGGATGCTGGTCGGGCAGCACCAGCGCCAGGTAGACGATCCACGGCACGAGCACCACGAACCCGCCGGTGACGACGGTCAGGAACAGCTGGCGCATGTGCCGCAGTTGGGCGTTCTTCAGCGTCGGCAGGCCGGCTGCCGCGAGTTCGTCCTGATCCACGATCTCGATGGTCGCACGGCTCTGGTAACGGATGGGTCACGGAATGGAACCGGACACGCTGCCGCGCGTCTTCCCAGCAGAGGCGACAATGGTTACGGGAGGACCCTGAGATGGCTGGTCGTGGACGCAAGACGTGGGCCCGGGCCGCACTGTGCGCGGCCGCACTGGCGACTCCGCTGGCGGTGAGCGGGTGTCAGAGCTCGACGAACGCGGCGGGGTCCGGCCCGGCCGCGGTCGGCACGTCGAGCAGCCCGGCGGGGGGAACCTCCGCGTCCTCGGGCGCTCCGGGCGGCGGCTCGTCCGCATCGAGCCCGACCTCGGCGAGCTCCGCGCCGACGGCGCCGGTCGCGCTGAACGCCACCGGCGGCACCGGCCTGACCGTCTCCGACGGCGGCGACAAGGTCCTGATGAACGGCAAGGCGGTCGACTTCGGGACGAAGGTGAACGACCCGGCCTGGTCCCCGGACGGCAGCCGCGTGGCCTTCATCGACGGCGGCGGGAACCTGGTGGTGGCGAACGCCGACGGCACCGGCCGCACCGAGGCGGCCCGCAACCCCGGCGACCAGACCTGGACGCACCCCACCTGGCGGACCACGCAGGCCGACACAAAGGACAACCTGCCGGCCCGGAACAACATCTTCTTCGCCTCGACCGCCGGCGGCGGCACGCTGTGGGAGGTCCCGACGGACGCCCACGACGCGAAGCCCACGCAGCTCACCCTCGGCGGCTACCCGGGCGAGGGGAACACCCCGCCGCCCACCGACGGCAACGTCTGGCCTGCCGGCGGCGGCCGCTACGGCAGCGCGGTGTACGAGCATGACAACGGGTCCTCCGCCGACGTCTACATCCGTGACGACTACCTGCGCCAGCAGGGCGGCGTGGCGATCAAGAACGCGTCCGAGCCGAGCTACGTGCTGGTCGGGGGCTCCGCGAACAGCCAGGGCACGCCGGAGGTCGTGTTCGTCCGCAAGGTCGGCGCGTACCAGCACGTGTTCGTGGAACCCGTCCAGACCAGCACCGGAGGCGGCGACGCCGCGCCCCGCGACCTGACCCCGCACGCCACCACCGACTGCACCGACCCTGCCATCTCCCTGGACGGGAAGACTGTCGCGTTCTCCACGTCCTCCGGCGTCGTGTCCGTCGCCGCCGACGGGTCCGGCGCGCCGGCGTTCGTGACGCACGCGCCGGGCTTCCCGGCGTTCCGGGCGGCTTCCTGACCGACGGCGGCAGTCAGGACCGCCACCACGGTTCGCGGACCACGAGGTCGTCGACCTTCTCGCAGCCCTGCGCGTTGGCGACCTCGTCATGGTCCAGGTCCCAGCCGACGATCCCGTCGCCCATCCGGGTCAGCTCGATCAGCGTGTTCGACTGCTCGGTCCGGCCGAGCTGCACCTGGCACTTCACCAGCGAGGACCAGGACCGGCCGTCCAGGGCCACCGCGAACGCCGCGACCGGCAGCGCGACCACGGCCAGCAGGGTCGCGGCCGTCCGCTCGGCCGTGATGAGCCGGTGCTGCCACGGTGCCAGCTTCTGCGAGCGCTCCCGCCGGCCGCGGTGGCCGGTCCGGTACTCGACCACCACGCCCTGCCGCAGCAGCCAGGCCAGCACGGCGGTGGCCACGCCCCAGCGCCAGTCGAAGAACACGGTCATCAGCAGGCCGAAGGCCAGCGGGCTGATCAGCGACATGGCGGTGGCCACCAGCAGGGTGCGGGTGCCGCCGCCGTGCGGCAGGCCGCCGCGGGCGGCCATGGCCAGGAACGTCATGCGCGCGGTCACCAGCGCCAGGATCATGGCCAGCACCGCGCTGCCGCGCACCATGCCCAACAGCACGTCCAGCCAGTTCTTCGGCTCCAGGGCGACCAGCACGTCCCAGGCCGCGTCGCCGCCGCCGACGGTCCAGGCCACCTTCAGGATCGGGAACACCAGGACCACCGCGAGGACCACGGTGTGTCCGGGGCCGCCCCAGCTGTCTTCGTTCTTCGCCTTCTCGACCACGGACTTCATTGGGCAGGGTCCTGACACCCGGCGGCCAATCGGTTGCTCCGAACGGGAACAGAACCATCGGGCGCCCCGGACCCGTCTGGCAGGGGTGTGAGGCATTCGGACAAGGAAAGCGACGACGCCGGCTTCGCGGAGTTCGTGGCCGCCAACACGGCCCGCCTGGTGCATCTGGCGGAGCTGCTGACCGGCAGCCCGCAGGACGCTCCCGACCTGGTGCAGTCGGCGCTGATCAAGGTGTATCCGCGCTGGTCGCGGATCGAGGCCGACGACCCCACCGGCTACCTCCGCCGCGTGATGATCAACCAGCAGAACGACTGGTGGCGGCGAAAGCGGCACAGGGAGGTCAGCCTGTCGGCCGGCGGGCTGCCGGACCGCGCGGCCGCCGGGGACCTGGCCGCGGAGCAGGCCCGGCGCGACGTCGTGCTCGGCGCGCTGTCCGGGCTGACCCGGCGCGAGCGGCAGGTGGTGGTGCTGCGGTTCTACTGCGACCTGACCGAGCCGGCCATCGCGGCCGAGGCCGGGATCGCGGTCGGGACCGTGAAGAGCACCTTGGCGCGGGCCCTGACCCGCCTGAGGGCCATGCCCGCGCTGGCGCTGGCGCGTGTCGACTGACACGGCGGCGCGAAGCGGCGGGTACCGATTGATGAGGAAGGAGAATCAGGAATGGAAGACGGTTTCGAGGAACACCTCACCGGGCTGATGGACTACCGGACCGAGCCGTCGGCGCCGGTGTCGGTGGCCGGGGTGCGGGCCGGGGCCCGCCGGCGCGCCCGGATGCGGACGGCCGGCGCGGCCGGCAGCGCGCTGGCCGTCGTGGCGGTCGGGGTGGGGGTCGCGGCGCTCACCGGTTCGGGCGGGCACGGGGCCGCGGCCGGTCCGGGGCTGTCGGCCGGGGCCGGGGGCGGGGTGACGCCGGCGGCGGTGTCCAGCCCGCCGAGTACGAGCCCGAGCCCGGGCACGGCCACGAGCGCGAGCCCGACCGGGTCGCAGCCCGGGACGACGGTCCGGGTGGCATCGGGGACGACGATCGCGGTGACGGACGGCTTCTCGGTCCGGGTGACCGACACCGAGGCCTGCTACACCGCATCTCGGCAGTTCTCGGGCCTTCCGGCCGCCATCCCGGACTCGCCGGGCTGCCTCAGCACCTTCGACCCGGCCCTCAGGCGGGGGCCCGGCGCCCCGGCCGATCTCAGCGTGGTGACGATTCCCCGGGGCGGAGGGCTCATGGCGATGTTCCAGGGCCCTGAGATCCCGGTGCGTGCCGAAGTCCTGATGCTCGGCAAGCGGTATCCCGCGACGCTGGTCTCGACACCGGGGATGAAGGACTGGATCGCGCTGTACGCGCTCCTGCCGCCCGAGCCGGCGGACATGACCGGTTCCCCGGGCCTCGTGGCCTACGACGCGTCCGGCAAGGTGCTCGCCCAGCACGCGGACAGGGAGACCCCGATCCCCACCAAGTCCGGCAACGGCAAGTAGCTCCGCCGGACGTTCGGGGACAGCGGGCCGCCGGGATCATCCAAGGATCCCGGCGGCCCTCCTTTGTTCAGGCTGGACTGCGCACCCATGGTTGCGAAGTCCAGCCTTTCTATCTATCGTGGGGGCCGTGCCCGAGCCTGCCGACGACCTTCATGACGACCTTCATGGCGAGGCGCTGCGCGCCGCCAGGGAGATCTTCGTCGTGGTCGGCCGCCTACGCCGCCGCCTCGGCGCGCTCCCCGGCGACGCCGGTCTGACGCCGGCGCAGGCCTCGGTGCTCACCCGACTGACCAAGGTGCCCTCCGCGACCGTCGGCGAGCTGGCCGGGGCCGAGCAGGTCTCCCACCAGGCGACGGTCAAAACCGTCGCGGCGCTGGAGCAGGCCGGCCTGGTCCGCCGCGACCCCGACCCCACCGACGGCCGCCGCCAGCTCATCAGCCTCACCGAGACCGGCCGGACGCGTGCGTACGGCGCGCGTCAGGCGCGGCAGGAGTGGATGGCCCGCGCGCTGGTCGAGCACGGCACCCCGGAGGAGATCCGCGCCGTCCTCATCGCGGCCGAACTGCTCGGCAAGGTCTCCGACACCCCCTGAAGTCCCCAAGGAAAGGCACTCCCGTGGCCATCACCACCATCGACCCGAAGACCGCGCTGGTCGTCATCGACCTGCAGAACGGCATCACCGCCATGCCCGGCGCGCCGGTCCCGACCTCCGACGTCATCAAGAACTCCGTGGAGCTGGCGCAGGCCTTCCGCGAGCGCGGCCTGCCGGTCGTGCTGGTCAACGTCACCTTCGCCGCGGACGGCGCGGACGGCCTGCCCGGGCGCACCGACCAGGGCGCGGCCGGCCGGCAGTTCCCCGAGGGCTGGGACCGGATCATCGCCGACCTCGACGGCCACGACGCCGACATCCGGGTCACCAAGCGCAACTGGTCCGCCTTCTACGGCACCGACCTCGACCTGCACCTGCGCCGCCGCGGCGTCACGCAGATCGTCCTGACCGGCATCGCGACCAGCATCGGCGTGGAGTCCACGGCGCGCTTCGCGCACGAGCACGGCTACCACGTCACGATCGCCACAGACGCGGTCACCGACGCCGCCGCCGACGCGCACCAGAACAGCGTGGAGCGCATCTTCCCGCGCCTGGCCGAGAACGGGACCACGGCGGAGATCCTCGCCGCGCTGCCGGCCGCCGGCTGAGCAATGTGCGCCGCTCCCGTCACCTCGCCCAGAATGAGAACGAGAGGTGACGGGAGTTCTGTGCGACGGCCTCGGCGGACTGGAGGAGGCGGCGGCGATGAGCGGCAGGATCAAGCACCCGATCTTCGCTCGGATCTATGCGAAGTGCGCCGGTCCCTGCCTGGAGAGGGCCGGCATCGGCGTGCACCGGGACCGGCTGCTGGCCGGGCTGAGCGGTGAGGTCGTCGAGGTCGGCGCGGGCAACGGCCTGAACTTCACGCGCTATCCGGGGACGGTGCGGCACGTGGCCGCCGTCGAGCCGGAGCCGGACCTGCGCGCGCTGGCCGAGCAGGCGGCGCGCTCCGCGTCCGTGCCGGTGGAGGTAGTCGAGGGCCGCGCCGAGGCGCTGCCGTTCCCCGACGAGTCCTTCGACGCGGCGGTGGCGTGCCTGGTGCTGTGTTCGGTGACGGACCAGAGCGTCGCGCTCGCCGAGATCAGCAGGGTGCTGCGACCCGGCGGCACGCTGCGCTTCTTCGAGCACGTCCGGAGCGACTTCGCCGGCATGCGCGGCGTGCAGCGCGCCCTGGACGCCACGATCTGGCCGCTGGCCGCCGGCGGCTGCCACACCGCCCGCGACACCGGCACCGCGATCGCCGCCGCCGGCTTCGCCGTCACCGAGCTGGACTGCTTCGAGTTCCCCCGGACCCGGATCCCGTTGCCGATCCAGACGCACATCCTCGGCGCGGCGACCCGGCCGTCAGCCGACCGCGGCTAGCGCCTCCTCGGGAGCCTCGGTCGGCGCCGCCCGCCGCGTGAACAGCGACACCAGCACCGAGCCGGCGGTCAGCACGACGCCGAACCATACCGCGCTGGAGACCCCCGACTGGTCCGCGAACACCCCGCCGACTAGCGCACCGAGCGCGATCGAGACGTTGAATCCCAGCGTATTGATGGACATCGCGGCCTCGAACCGGTCCGGCGCGCAGGCCAGCACCAGGTTGATCTGGCACAGGTTCGACGCGCCGAACGCCAGGCCCCACACCGCCGCCGCGACCAGCGCCCCGGCGCGCGAGTGGCCCAGGGCCAGCAGCGCCAGCAGCGACACCACGAGGGCCGCGCGGGCCACGAGGTAGGTGCCCCGCGGATTCCTCTTGACCAGCTGCTCGGCGCCGAAGTTCCCGATCGCGCCGCCGGCGCCGAACACCACCAGCAGACCGGTGATGAAGGCCGAGGAGGCGTGCGCGTTCTTCTCCATGAAGGGCCGGACGAAGGTGTACGCGCTGTAGTGCCCGAGCACGTACAGCACCACCGTGACCATCACCTGCCGCAACCGCACGTTGACCCGCGGCAGCTCGAAGACCTCGCGGACCGATACCGCGTTGTCCGAGGGCAGCGACGGGATGGTGAGGGCGACGGCCAGGAACACCAGGGCACTGAGACCGCTCCAGATCAGGAACGTCGTCCGCCAGCTGCTGATGCCGGCCAGGAACGTGCCCAGCGGGATGCCGACGACCGTCGCGATCGAGATGCCGGACAAGGCGATCGACGCCGCGCGGTTCGCGTGCCGCGCCGGCACCAGCCGCATCGCCATGCTCACGCCGATCGCCCAGAACGCGCCGTTGGCGAAGCCCATGATCAGGCGGATCGCCATGACCAGCGCGAAGTCCGGGGCGGCGGCGGTGACCAGGTTGCCCACCGCCAGGATCGCGAGCAGCGCGGTGAGCAGCAGGCGGCGGTTGACGTGCCGGGTCCAGGCGACGATGAACGGCACGCCCAGGCCGGAGGAAACGCCGTACAGGGTGACCATGAGCCCGGCGACGCCCAGCGCCACGTGCAGACTGGAGCTCATCGGGGTGAGCAGGCCGACCGGCATCATCTCGGTGGTGACGAAGGTGAACAGGCTGGCGGTGATGGCCGCGACGCCGAGCCAGGATCTGAGCGGCGAGCGCGCGCCGGGGTGGAGCTGCGAATCGACTGTGGACATGTCTTCCATCTGAGCCGGTGCCGATTGATGAGTCCAACACATGTTTGTCACCACATCGATCGTGATCCACGATGGATGGCATGGAGCTTCAGCAACTGCGCTACGTCGTCGCCGTGGCCGAGACCACCAGCTTCACGCGAGCCGCCGAGCGGTGCCTGGTCGTGCAGTCCGCATTGAGCCACCAGATCGCACGGCTGGAGCGCGAACTGGGAGCGCGGCTCTTCGAGCGGACCAGCCGCCGGGTGAGCCTGACGCCGGCCGGCGCCGCCTTCCTCCCCGCCGCCCGGCAGTGCCTGGAGGCCGCCGACCGAGCCGCGGCCGAGGTGGCCGCCGCCGTCGGGGAGGTGCGCGGCCGACTCGCCGTCGGCCTGATCCCCACGGTCACCGCCGTCGACATCCCCGGCGCCCTGCGCGACTTCCACGAGCGCTACCCGCAGGTGCGCATCAGCCTGCGGGTCGGCGCCAGCGACGATCTCGTCGAGAAGGTGCGGGGCGGATCCCTGGACGTGGCCTTTTTGGGGCTCCCGGTGAGCGCGCAGCCGCAGGGCGTGGCCCTTCACGAGCTGGCGCGCGACGCCCTGGTCGCCGTCACGGCACCGGATCACCCGCTGGCGACGCGGGACGCGGTGAGCCTGCGCGAGCTGGCGGCTGAGCCCTTCGTGGACCTGCCGGCCGGCACCGCGGGCCGCCTGCAGTCCGACGAGGCCTTCGAGGCGGCCGGGCTGACCCGCGACGTGGCCTACGAGGTGACCACCGCCGACTACACGGCGCGGCTCGTCGCGCCGGGCCTGGCGATCGCGCTGCTGCCGGCCGCGTGGGCGCGGTCGCTGCACGGCGTGACGGTGGTCCCGGTGGTCGACGCGCCGCAGCGGGTGGAGTGCGCGATCTGGGGGCGCGAGACGCGGACGCCGGCGGCTGCGGCCTTCTTGGGGATCCTGGAGATTCCAGTGGAGTAGGCACAGCTTCCGGTGGAGTAGCCGGGCATCCATGATCGATCTTGGTCGGCTGACTCACCGGCCCAGCGCGCGATCCAGGCCCGAGACGACGCGGTCGCGAGCGTCGGGCTCCAGGCGGTAGTAGACGTAGTAGCTGTGCCGCTCCGGGGCGATCCAACCGGACTTGTGCAGAACCTTGAGATGCTTCGACACCGCCGCCTCGGTGAGCCCGATCAGCCCGGCCAACTCCCGGGTCGAGCGGGACCGGCGGGCCAGCAGCTCCAGGATCTGCAGGCGGGTCGTGTCGCCCGCGCCGCGCAGCAGGGCCAGCAGGTCCTCGGCCGGGACCGGGGCCCGGCCCTGGCGGGCCATCCCGGCCAGTGCGTAGGCCAGGACGACGGTGGTGGTCTCGCTCCTGTCGCGCGCGCGGTCGCGGTGCACGGCGACCGCGAGTTCGGGCCACATGAAGTGGGACGGCACGAGCAGCACCCGGTCGCCCCCGGACAGCGTGACATTGAGCGGATCGGCCACGCCGCGCGCGCCCGGCGGCCGGATGGTGACGCTGCCGTCGTCGGCCGCGGTGATGTGCTCGGAGAAGCCGGCCAGCATCGTGGCCGGCCCGAGGCGCGACAGGGTCTGGAAGCGGCGTTCGATCTCGGCGTGCAGGTGGGTTTCCAGGCCCGGCCAATCGGCGGCGAGGCAGGCGTCCCAGTAGGCGGCCAGGAAGTCGGCGAAGCGCTCGCGGAGGCCGTCCGGGTCGGATATCAGCTCCCTGATGACATCGGCCGAGGCCGGGTGGACCTGCTCGATCTGGTCGGCGGCGCGCTGCCGCGCCTCGGTGTCCCCGCGGAACCGCTCGAATGGCATCCGCCTGGCCCGGCCGCGATACGTGAGCGCCGCGTGCACCATCTGCTCGGCGAACTGCTCGACCGGCGCTTTGCGGAGGAGATCCAGATCGTCCGGCCACGTGTTCACCTCTCCGGGTGGCCAGATCTCGGGGAGCACCAGCGGACGCTCGGCGAACCAGAACCGGAAGGCGTCCAGGTCGGCCTTCAACCGCGCGTCGAGCCGTGCGCGCGTCTCCAGGACCCAGGAGATGTGGAGCGGGTGCCGCTTCACGGCGGCGAGCACGTGCAGGCTGCGCAACGCCTCGGATCCGGGCGAGCTGCCGAACTCGAAGCGGTCGGTGTCCTGCTGCCCCAAGACCAGCCGCACGGTCATTCGCGGACTCCCTCCTGGCAGACCGATCAACTCTGCGGTTGATCGGTCGATCGGGCCTGATGCGCGCTCTTACGGTCGGCATCAGTATCCGGAGAAAGGGAGCTGTTATGTCTTTGAATCGGTCTTTGAATCGGTCTTTGAACCGCCGATCGTTCCTGAGCGGGGTGGCCGCTGTGTCCACCTCCTTCACCGTCGCCGGTTGCGCGAAGAGCCCGGCGAAGCCGCACGCCACCGATTGGTCGTCCTTCGAGGACTCCTTGCGCCGACAGGCGGCTCAAGGATCGTTCTCCGGAGTGGTCCACGCCGAACGGAACGGCAGTGTGCTGCTGGACGCCGCCTTCGGCATGGCCGACCGCACGCGGGGCATCGCCAACACCCCGAGCACGAAGTTCTGCGCCGCCTCCATGGGCAAGATGTTCACAGCCGTGGCGATCGGGCAACTCGTGAGCGCCGGCAAGGTGGCCTTCGCCGACACCGTCGACAGGCACGTGCCGGGGTTCCCGCCCGAGATCGCCGAACACGTGACCGTGGCCCAGTTGCTGACCCACACCTCCGGCATGGGAGACGTGCTCCAGCATTCCGGGCCCACCCCGCCACCGGACACCCTTGCCGCGCAGATCGCCCAGATCGCGAAGACCCCTCTGTCCTTCGCCCCCGGCAGCGGTTACGCCTACAGCAATTCGGGATTCATCGTCCTCGGTGCGGTCGTCGAGCACGCTTCCGGTGCCGAGTATCCGAGCTATGTGCACGACCATGTCTTCACCCCGGCAGGCATGTCAAACACCGAAGTCCGCGTCTACCGCCCCGCTGATGTTCAGGGTATGGCCCACGGCTACGCGTTCATCGACGAATCCGGCCGCCCCACCACGCCCCGCGACAACTCCGGCGACATACAGATCGGCAACCCTTCAGGCGGCGCCATCTCCACCGCCGCCGACCTGACGCGCTTCGCCAGAGCCCTGACCGCGCACCGCCTTCTCGACCCCGCCATGACCGCGACCATGACCACCGGCAAGGTGCCCCTGCATCGGCCCGGGGGTCCGGCCCAGGACGCCTACGCCTACGGTTTCGAGGACGAGCGCATCAACGGCGTCCGCGTCATCGGCCACAACGGCGGGACCCCCGGGTACGAAGGCCAGCTCGACATCTACCCGGACACCGGGGCCACGGTCGTGATCCTGACCAACCAGGACCGGGTCCTCGTGCCCGCGATCCAGCGTTCGGAGACGATGCTGACGGGCTGAGGTGACAAATCTCTGATCGAACCCCTCACCACCGGGCCGCGCTATACCCCAGGATGGAGGTGTGAGCGGGAAATACGATCGCCTGGCCGCGATGATCGTCAAGGCCCGGGAGGCGAGGGGCTGGAGCCAGTCCGACCTCGCCAATCTGGCGTACGTCACCGAAGTCGTGATCGCGCGCGTCGAGGCCGGCAATCCGCCCAACACGGTGGCGCTGAAGGCGGTCGAGCAGGCGCTGGGCTGGCTGCCCGGCATCTTCGACCTGGTCCTGGGCCAGGACGCGGACCCGGACGGGGACCTCGCCGTCGACGGCGACGACGAGGATGAGGACGACGGGTCGGGGGAGCTGCGCGAGCTCACCGTGGACAGCAGCATCGACTGGGCCTGACAAGCGTGTCGCCGGCCGCGCTCAGCCGAACAGCTCGCCGAGCACGAACTCGTCGCGGCGGCCGTCGCGCCACGTCGCGACCAGACAGTCGCCGGCCACCGCGACCGTGACCGGCACGGACGCGGTCGTGGTCGCGGACGCGGTCGCGGCGCGCCCCAGCCGATGCGCCGAGACGTAGACGGTCGCCAGTCCCGGGACCGGTCCGGCGGTGAGGTACGGCGTGGCGCTGTGCTCCCCGAAGGCGTTGCCGCCCCGGAAGCGGGCGACACCGGAGCCGGTCCAGCCGTGCAGGGGCGCGAGATCGACGGCCACCTTGTCGTTGCGCACCGCCGTACCCTCGGCGCTCGGCTCGCGGACGCCCGCGACCGCGAACGACCCCTCGCGCACGGTCCACCCCGCCAGTGCGGTGACCAGATGTGCGCGCAGCTCAATACCTTGATGCAGCACTGACAGCGTGACCACCCGCGCTCCCGGCACATCCACGCCACCCATGCGCGGCCGGTACCACGACGCGGCCCAACCCTCGCCGGTCGCGGTGCCCCGCAGCCCCTCCCGGCGGGTCGCACGGCCCCACTCGTCGACCAGCGCCAGCTGCCCGTCCACCCCGGCGGTCCAGGCGTCACCGACGCCGGGCGCGGTGTGCGTGGAGTACCCGACCGAGGCGTAGTGCGGATCGCCGCTTCCGGTGTCCGGATCGATGACGTGGTCACTGGCGTGGTTCGCGATCTGCACCACGCCGTCCCCGGAGCGGATCACCCATCCGACCTCATACAGAGTCCTGACATAATCGCCGCGTTCCGAGGGCTGCGGCTGCTCGGTCTCGGTCCACAGCCGATGGTCGGCCGGGGCGGCCAGGCCCAGAAACCCCATCCCCGCGAAATACGGGGAGCCGGGGCCGCTGTAGACCTGGCACATCGGAAGGAACTGCTCGGCACCCCAGCCCAGGGACGGCGCCGCTTCGGCCCCGATGCCGGCGCCGACACCGACCCCCAGATCCACAGCGAAGTGCCTCAGCACACCGCTGGCCAGGCGCCGTGTGGCTCCGGCCGCCTCGCCCCCGACGCCGGCCAGCGCCGCCGTCCACAACCCGCCCAGCACGGCCTGCCGATACGTCAGCGAACGCCCCTGGTGCAGCGGCGATCCGTCGGCGGCGAACAGCAGCGCGTAGGAGTCGGCGAACTCGCCCAGACGCCGCAGGTACCGCTCCCGCCGCTCGGCGGGCTGATCAGAGAGCTGATACCACTGCCACAGAAACGGGTGGATGACCCACGAGTTGTAGTGGTCCACGCGGTTCCCGTGCCGCGTCGTCGGGCTGACCGGGCCGTCGTTGAACCAGCCGTCGCCCAGATACCAGGACTCGAACAGGTCCACATCGGCCTGGGCGTGCCCGCCCGGGATCTGGAAGCCCGCCGACGCCAGGAACGCCTCGATGACTGCCGTGAACAACAGCCAGTTGTTGTCCGAGCCGTGTTTGGCCGCGTGGTGGGCGAGCCACTCGGCGGTGTGTTCGCGCAGCTTGTCGTCGAGCAGGTCCCACACCTGTGCGCGGCAGACGGCGAGCCCGAAGGCCAGGTTCGCGGCCTCCACGATCGGCTGCGGGGTGCCGTTCCACTGCCGGATCTCGTCGACCCCGATCGCCCGCCCCCAGCGGTCGGGGCCGTCGGGCGCCATCGCGGCGGCCAGGCCCCGGGCGTAGAAACCCGCGTGGTCATGGGGATCGGCGGCGCGTCCGGCCAGCAGCGGGGCCGCTGTCAGGAAGCTGCGGGCGAAGCCCTCGATGCCGTCGCTGCGGATCCCCGCCGCCGAAGGCCTGCCGGGCGGCGTGATCAGCCCGCCGCCGGGCGAGGCGTGGCGGCGGGCGGTCAGCAGCCAGTGGTCGGCCACGGCTTCCCAGTGTCCGCGCGTCCAGCCGGTGTAGGGGGACAGGACGCGGTCTTCCGGCGGCAGGCGCAGGTCGTTCATGAAAGCGGTGGTCCTCAGGGCGTGCGGCGCAGCCGCGGGGTGAAGGTGGAGTGGAAGATGGTCGACGCGGCGCCGACCGCGACCGCCTCGCTGCTGTTCACCGAGCGCTCGACGCGGATGCGGCGCAGCCGGCGCGCGGTGGGGTAGGCGTTGACGGCGTGCTCGATCTCGGTGAGCCAGACGTCCGCGACCTCCCCGGTGAAGAACGGTCCGCCGACCACGACCAGCCCGACGTCCAGCAGGTCGATCACCGACAGCACGCCCCGGCTGACGGCCTTCGCCGCCTGCTGCACGGTCAGCCTCGAGCGCTGCCGGCCCAGCGTGCGTGACTGCTGCTCGGAGGGCGCGTAGCTGCCCGGGTTGCACTCCGGGAGGATCTCGGGCCGCCCCGACTCGTCGAACCGGCCCAGGGTGACCGCGCAGAGCTGGCCGAACTCGCCGGCGTTCGCGGTCAGGCCGCGGTAGAGATCGCCGTTGAGGAACAACCCGGTCCCGACGCCGGTCCCCAGATACAGGTACACGAAGTCGCAGGCCCGGCTGTCGCGGCCGATCCAGCGCTCGCCGACCGCGGCCGCCGAGCAGTCCTTCTCGATCACGATGCGGCAGGAGAAGCGGCGCTCCAGCAGGGTGCGCAGCGGCACGTCGCGCAGCACCGACATCAGCGGCGGATCGAGCACCGTCCCGGAGACGGTGTCCACCGGCCCCGGGGTGGCCACGCCGATGCCGAGGAAGCCCTCCTCCCAGCGGCCGTGCCCGGCTTGTTCGAGCACTGTCTCGCCCAGATCGGCGATCTGCGTCACGACCGCGCCCGGCCGCGGGTCGGAGGTGATCGGCTCGGAGCGCCTGGCGACGACCCGGCCCGACAGATCGACCAGGACCGCGGTCAGCACGTGCGGGTCGATGTGGATGCCCAGCGCGTGCGCGGCGCCGTCGCGCAGCCGAACCGGGCTGCTCGGCTTGCCGACCGCCGAGTGCCGCTGCCGTTCCTCGACGAGCAGGCCGCGCTGGATCAGCGAGCGCGCGATGCGGGACACGGACTGCTGGGTGAGCCTGGTGCGCTCAGCGATCTCGCCCCGGGTGATCCGCCCGGCCAGCCGCACCGTCTCGATCACCACGCACTCGTTGAACGAGCCCAGGTCGATCTGGTTGGCCCCGCCGCCGGTCGCCGGGCCGGAATGGCCCGGCGCGGGCAGGGGGAGCGTCGGCGGGGCGGCCGACGGCGCCGGCAGCGGTTCGCGGATCCAGCGCACCCGCGCCGGTTCCGGGCTGTCCACGTAGCGTGACAGGACCGAGGCCACGTCGAGCAGCACGCGCGTGGAGGACTCCGGATGCCGGGCCGCGTCCAGGGCCAGCACGGCCCGGGTGAACGACAGGCTGGTGGTCCGTTCCGGCGGCTGGTGGACGGTGATCCCCAGATGGGAGCAGCGTTCGGCGATCTGGGCCCGCACCGGCCGCGGGCTCGACGGCTCGGCCCGCAGGACCACGGCGTGCAGGTCCGGCAGCGGGTGGGTCCGGCGGACCGCGTCCAGGAAGGGCCCGACCGGATCAGTGTCGGAATTCGCCCCGGAACCTGCCGCGGAGCCCGCCCCGGAACTCGCTCCGAAGCCCGCTCCGAAGCCCGCTCCGAAGCCCGCCCCGAAGCCCGCCCCGGGGCCCGAGCCCGGTGCCGGGCCTGCCACCGACGCAGCGGCTCCGCCCCCGGTCCCGGCCCCAGCCCCAGCCCCAGCCCCGGCCTGCGCCGCGGCCGTCGCCTCGACGAGCGCGTTCCCCACCGCGGCCAGCGCGTACGGGTCCACCGCCGGCTCGGCCGAGGGCGGCGGGACCGTGGCCACCGAGCGCCCGGCAAGTACCAGCACCGTGCAGCCGGCGTCCAGGTGCAGACCCACCGGCCACAGGTCGCTGGGTTCCAGCGCGGGGACCACCGGGATCTGCGGGACGGTCAGCCGGCTGCCGGTCAGGTTCCAGCGGTGCCGCGTCTCCGCGACCACGGTGTGCGAACAGCCCAGGCGGCGGGCCACCATCCGCGAGGTGCGGGCGTCCGGGGTGGACGTCAGGATGCTGGCCACGATCTCGCCCTCGTCCACCGCCGACGGACGCCCGGTTCGGGCCCGGTCCAGCAGCCCGTCCAGGCCCTCGGCCGCGTACCGCTTGCGCCAGGTGCTCACCGTCTGCCGCGAGACGCCCAGCCGCCGGGCGATGTCGGCGTTGCGCAGCCCTTCGGCGGCCAGCAGCACGATCGAAGCGCGCAGCGCCTGCTGGCCGTCGCCGTCGGCCCACCGGCTCAGCACCGACTGCTCGGGCAGGTCACCCATCCGAATGACCGCGGGTCAGGCGCACGGTGAGGATCTGGAAGGGACGCAGGGTCAGGTCGAAGGGGACCGCGAGCGGGGTGTCGGGCCGCTCCAGCAAGTCGGTCACCGAGGCCTCGGCCACCGGGAAGCCGACGCCCAGCCGAGTCGTGGCCCGTCCGCCCCGGGATTCGTAGAGCCGGACCACCACGTCGCCGGAGCGGTCGTCGGCCAGCTTGACGCACTCGACGACCACATCGGGATTGTCGACCGCCACCAACGCCCCCAGCGCCACCAACGCCCCCGGCGCCTCCAGGGCCTCCAACGTCCCCATACCGTCGCCGCTCGCCGCGGCCGGCCGCAGCGGCAGGTTCAGCGCATGCGCCTCGGCCAGGGCCGCGCGGGTGTCGGCGCCGGGCACGACGGCGTAGGCGAAGCAGTGCCGCCCGAGATCGGACTGCGGATCCGGGGAGTTCGGCGCGCGCAACAGGGTCAGCCGCACTGTCGTGGTGCTTCCCCCTTCCGGCCGGGTCAGACGCGAAGCATCGTAGCCGTAGGTCGAATCGGTGATCAGCGCCGTGCCCCAGCCGTGCTCCCCGACGTGGATCCAGCGGTGCGCCCACATCTCGAAGCGCGCCGCGTCCCACGAAGTGTTCTCGTGCGTGGGGCGGGTGACGTGGCCGAACTGGATCTCGGCCGCGGTGTGCTCGGCATGCACGTCCAACTCCCACGCGGACTTCAGCACCGCGTCCCGCTCGCGCCAGTCGATGTCGGTGACGACGTCGAGGCGGCGCGAACCGGCTCCCAGACGGATGTCCTGCACCAGGTGCGAGTCGCCGAACGACCGCTCGACGCGCACGGTCGCCAGCAGCGGCCCCGCGTCGACCAGCGTCACGGTGGCCGCGGCGCCGTGCTCCTCGGCCAGGTCTGTACGGACATTGCGATAGTGGCGCTCGAGATTCCACGCCGGCCACAAGTTCGGCTGATCGCGGTGCAGCTGGAGCAGGTTGCCCGCGCCGCCGGGGGCGATCGCGTCGCGGCCGAGGGCGAGATCGCGGACGGAACGGAGCAGGCCGTCGGCGTCGACGCGGGCCTCGATGACGCCGTTGGCCAGCACATGGCTGCCATCGGGCGCGGCGGTGACGGTCACCGGCGCCAGATCGGCGAGATCGGCCGTCAGCTCGCCGATGCCAAGCGCCGGTACACCGGCCAAAGCAGCGACCCGGCCATCGGCCAAAGCCTGCGAAGCCACCTCGCCCGACGGCTCGGACGCCAGCAGGACCACCTCGCGCCGGTCATGGGCCGCAGCGTTGAGCACGCCGATGTTCTGAGCATTGTCGGTGGCCAGCGCCTCGGCAGCCTTCGCGATCACCGCTTCAAGTCGCTCGTGAATCCGGCCGTACACCGCCTCGGCCTCCCGGTGCACCCAGGCGATCGAGGTCCCCGGCAGGATGTCATGGAACTGATGCAGCAGCACCTGCTGCCACAGTTCGTCCAGTTCCTCGTGCGGATAAGCGGCTCCGGTCCGCACCGCGGCCGTCGCCGACCACAGCTCCGCCTCCCGCAGCAGCGCCTCCGAGCGCCGGTTGCCGCGCTTGGTCCGTGCCTGGCTGGTGTACGTGCCGCGGTGGTACTCCAGGTACAGCTCGCCGCGCCACACCGGGGCGTCCGGATACTCCGCCGCGGCCTCCTGGAAGAACTCCGAGGGGTTCCGCACCTCTACGCGCGGCGATCCCTCCAGGTCGCGCAGGCGGCGGGCGCGCTCCAGCATCTCGCGGGTGGGTCCGCCGCCGCCGTCGCCGTGGCCGAAGGGGGCCAGCGACACGGTGGCGGCGCCCTTGTCCCGGAAGTTCGCCTGCGCGTGCGCCAGCTCGCGGCCGGTCAGTTGGGCGTTGTAGCTGTCGATAGGCGGGAAGTGGGTCAGGATCCTGGTTCCATCGATCCCCTCCCAGGCGAAGGTGTGGTGTGGCAGCTCGTTGGTCTCGCTCCAGTGCAGCTTCTGCGACAGGAACCACTCGGCGCCGGCGAGCCGGGCCAGCTGCGGGTAGGCGGCGGTGTAGCCGAAGGAGTCCGGGAGCCAGACGCCGTCCTGCTCGACGCCGAACTCCTCGGCGAAGAACCGGCGCCCGTACACCAGCTGGCGGGCCAGCGCTTCGCCGCCGGGCATGTTGCCGTCGGCCTCCACCCACATGCCGCCGACCGGGACGAACGTGCCCTCGCCGACGGCCTTGCGGATGCGCTCGAACAGCTCGGGCCGGGACTGCTTGACCCAGGCGTACTGCTGCGCCGAGGAGCAGGCGAAGATCAGCTCGGGGTACTCCTCGGCCAGCGACAGCACGTTGCTGAACGTGCGGACGCACTTGCGCATCGTCTCGCGCTGCGGCCACAGCCACGCCGAGTCGATGTGCGCGTGGCCGACGCCGCTGATCCTGTGCGCCGAGGCGTACGCGGGCCGGGCCAGGACCTCGACGAGTTCGCCGCGGGCCGCGCCGGCCGTGCCGGACACATCGCGCGGATCGGTGGCGTCCGCGGCCCGGACCAGGGCCCGCATGATCTCGTGGCGGCGCGGGCTGTCCAGCGGCAGCTCGCGCATCAGCTGGTCCAGCACTTCCACGTCGTGGATCAGGTGCCAGACCTCCTCGTCGCGCACCGCCAGGTCGGCGGCGACCAGCGTGTACAGCGGGTCCTCGCCGGCCGTGGCGCGGTCGCCGAAGTGCGTGTGCCGGCCGTGCGCGCTCTCGATGCCGGGATTGGCGGCGGCCTCGACGAGGAACTCGACGCTCGCGCCGGCCTCGGCGCTCGTGCTGACCAGCACATCGCGGTTCATCGGGTGCAGGCCGTGCAGCGCGCGGCCGTCGGGGGTGTGGACCAGGCCCTCGGCCTGGCCGCCGGGTCCCCGGTCCGGGTCGAATCCGAGGTCGAACACGGCCTCCACGCGCCGCCCGGCCCACGCCGCCGGAACGGCGCCGGAGAACCTGAACCAGGTGGTGGACCAGGGACCGCCCCACGTCTCGCCGATCGCGAAGGGCCGGTAGTGGTCCTGCGGGACGGCGAGTGCCTCGGTCACCGGCACGGGTTCGCCGGGGACGTGCCAGGCGCTGACGGTCAGCGCGGTGCGCTCGGGGTGCAGAGCGGGATGGAGAACGTGGCTGAGATACCGCGTGATGCGGTCTTCCACCAGTTTGCGGTCGTCGTGCACGGTGGGGCGGTCCCTTCGAAACGGTGGTGCGGAAGTGCGTCAGGTCTGGTGCGTCAGCCGGCGGACGACAGCGTCACGCTGCTGACATACAGGGGCTTGGTCGGGTCCGTGACCGCCAGTCGCAGGTCGGCGGACAGGTTCTGCAGTTCGGCGAACTGCACGTTGGTCAGCGTCACGGTCGCGGTCTGCCAGCTCCCGGTCCCGCTGCCGGCCACGGTCGGCCCGCCGAAGTACGGGGCGCCGGGGGAGTCGTACTGCACCTGGAATCCCTGACCCGCGACCGACCAGTAGGTGATGCTCGCCGTCACCGTCGAGGCCTTGGCGACCTGGCTGGACGGGTCGAGCTGGAGGTAGACGTTCGCCGGCGTGACGCCGCTCTGCGCGGAAGTCCAGGTCTGGTAAGCGGTCTGGCCGCCCTGCGTCACCTGGGTGAGGTTGCCGTCGCCGCCCAGACCGGTCGCGCCGACCGACAGGAACAGCAGGCCGCCGCCGGTCTGTCCGGCGGTGCCGGTGACGGATGCCGCGCCGCCGCTGGACGACGGGCAGTCGGCCGGGACCGGCGTGCCGGCCGGAGCCGAGCCCGGCAGCATCGACCACTGGTCCAGCTGCGCCGACGTCATCGCGACCGGCACGCACACGCTGCCGTCGGCCAGCACCTTCTGCGCCGGGGCCTGGCCGGTCAGCGCGTCCACCACGTGGTACGTGCCGTGGACCAGGTTCAGGCCGTCCGGGTGCAGCGTGACCGAGCCGGTGTAGCCGAAGCTCGGGCTCACTTCGCCCAGGGTGATCTGCGCGCTGCGGTGGTCCGCGGCGGTGGCCGGGACGACCTGGAGCGCGTGCTGGCTGGTGAGGTCGGCGTAGGCCGGCGCGTAGGAAGCGAGCTGCGATCCGTTGCTGAGCACGGTTCCGCCGGCCTTCTGGTACGCGGCGATATCGGCGTCGGAGCCGTTCATCGGCAGCACCGCGCGGTAGTGCGACAGGCTGTCGGCGTGGTTGGCGATCTCCTCGCTGGTGACCACCGAGAACCCGGCCTGGTAGCCGGCCCACAGCGCGGAGATGGTGTTCTCGACGTTGTTCAGGGCGCCGCCGCTGTCGTTGCCGCGGGCCTGCGAGTAGTCGATGTAGACCGCGACCGGCTGCGTCGGGAACGAGCCGGACAACTTCTGCAGTTGCGGCAGCCAGGAGGTGTAGATCGGATAGCCGATGACGTCCTTGCTGGTGCCGTCGTGGATGAAGAAGTCCTCGCCGCCGCCGTACGGCAGCGTCATGGCGTACATCGACAGCCAGTTCACCGCCTCGGACGGGATCTGGTCGTCGGTGCCGAACACGGTCCACTCCTGGGCGACCGGGACGTGGTAGGCGCGGCCCAGGCTGCCGAACAGCAGGCTCAGGCCGGCGGAGTTGGCCGCGTCCTCCACGACCGTGGCGTGGTACTTCCTGGCCAGGTTGAAGAAGATGTCCGGAAGGTTGCCCAGCTGCGGGGCGTTCGCGATGTGCCCGCCGAAGTAGTAGAACAGCGGCGCGTCGCTGACCTTGCGCACCGCCGCGGTGAGCCGGTCATACGTGTCCTGCACGCTCCACTGGCGGAACGCCTGGTAGACGCTGTCCAGCGGGGCGCCGGGGAGCGCGGCCGGCACCTGGCTGAACGCCGTGTACGAGGTGCCGTACTTCGCGTTGAAGGCGGCGATGGTCTTGTAGGTGGCCGGCAGCCACTTGGTCTGGAAGTACGCGATGTCCGCCGGAGCCCAGCCGCCTTCGCCGGGGCTGTCCAGCCACTGCGCGTCGAGGTGGCCGTAGTCCATGAAGGCGCCGCCGTAGCCCGGGTTGTGCGTGACGTGCGCGACGGTGGCGGTGACGTAGGCGAAGTAGTCGTTCTGCTCGGTCTGGTCCCACCAGGCCAGCGCGACGCCGGTGGCGCCGGTGCTGGTCACCTCGTGGTCGGTCTCGAAGGTCGCGGGGCTGTCGCGCCAGCCGGACTGCCAGAAGATCGGCACCAGCTTCACGCCGGCGGCCGCTGCGTTCGCCAGCTCCTGGTCGAACTCGGAGAAGTCGAAGGTGCCGCGCGAGGGCTCCAGCTTCGCCCACGGCATGTTGAGCTCGGCGCGGTCGATCCCCTTGGCCTTGATCGCCGCGAAGTCCGCGGTGGACCACGGTGTGCCGTTGTTGTCGAACTGGAATTGCGAGGCCCAGTAGTCGGAAGTGGGGGCGGCGTGCGTTTTTTGCGTTGACGTTGCGTGTGCTGGTGCGGGGTCGGCGGTCGCATATTGCGCGACGAACACACTGGCGGCCAGGCCGCACATCAGTGGAATCGCTCCGCGTCGAACCGTGCGCAGCATCAGTTCCCCCTTCAGGGGTTTCGGATGGCGGGTGGTTTGGTTTCCTCCAGGACACGCGCCGTCGGCGACGTGAGGGGTATGTAACTCCAAGAGTGTTAGTCCGACAAGGCTTCTCACTGAAGCACCGTTGTGAACCGCTCTGATCTGCACAGATGCCAGTTGACGATCATTGCTTTAGCGGTTTTCCTTGTCAGAGAAGTCTTTTGACGCCGACAAGCCTTGACCCAGCCGCCGATCCGCTCCGATACTTCGGGACACCTCCAGGACTTCTTCACGCCGCTGTGAACGCGGTGTGAGGCCCGTCGGCCGTGACCTCCCAACTCTTCTTCGAGGAGCCGTCATGGCCAGAACAACATCTTTGCAATCCGTGCGTTTCCGGCGTGCCTTCGCGGCGCTCGCCGCCGTGCCGCTCGCCACCGGTTTGGCGGCCTGTGGCAGCAGCGGCGGAGGTAGTGGTTCGGGGTCGTCGCAGACGCTCACCATCGCGATGTGGACGAACCCGGCCGCCGTCGCCCAGACCGAGAAGGTGAACGCCGAGTTCGAGAAGCAGCACCCCGGCGTCAAGATCAAGATGCAGACCGCGCCGACGGCCGGCAACGCGTGGCCGACGCTGTGGCAGAGCCTGGTCTCGGCCAAGAGCGTGGACGTGCTGGCGCAGTTCCCGCCGACTCCGCACGCCTATCCGCCGGCGTCGACCGGCATCATCCCGCAGGGCACCCCGGCGCTGATCCAGTCCGGCCAGTTCGTCGACCTGTCGAACCAGCCGTTCATGAAGCGCTTCGACCCGGCCGCGCAGAAGTACGCCATGGGCTACAACAACGGCACCTACGGCGTGATGACGGCCGAATACGTCAACAACTCCGGCATGTTCTACAAGAAGGACCTGCTGACCAAGTACGGCCTGTCGGTCCCGACGACCTACAGCGAGTTCATCAACGACATGGACGTCCTGAAGTCGAAGGGCATCACGCCGCTGTACGTGGCCGGCAAGGACGGCTACCAGAGCATCGCGTGGTTCGGGATCATGAACCAGCTGCTGATGCAGGGCAAGCCGAGTACCGACGCCCCGGCGGTGTGGGAGAAGCGCGCGCAGGACTTCTGGAACGGTGCCCAGAGCTGGACCGATCCGGTCTACGCCGACACCGCGAACCGGTACGAGAAGGTCCTGTCCTACATGGAGCCGAACGCCGCGGGTGTGCCCGCGCAGTCGGCTCCGGGAGTATGGGCCGCCAAGACCAACGACTTCCCGTTCTTCTTCGACGGCTCCTACGACGGAAACACCATCGCGCAGTCCAACCCGGGCCTGAACTTCGGCTTCATGGCGCTGCCCGGCGCCGACGACGCTGCCGCGAACCGCGCCGTCCTGGCGCCGGACCTGTCCTGGGTGGTCCCGACCTGGTCCAAGCATCAGCAGCTGGCGATGCAGTGGCTGGACCTGTTCACCCAGCCGGACAACTACGCGGCGTGGCTGAAGGCCACCGGATCGATCTCCACCGAGCCGGCGGTGCCGACGCCCGCGCTGTCCTGGACCGACTGGCTGTCCACGCACGCCTCCCAGGGCTTCGTCAACGCCGAGCAGCCCTGGACGTCGACCAAGTTCCCGACGGCGGCCGGCGACCAGGACCGGACCAAGATGCAGCCGTTCGGTTCGCAGACCCCGGCCCAGGCACTCAAGGAATCGGCGGACGCTTACAAGTCGGCAGTGGGGCACTGACCTGTGAGCACGATCCCCTTCGGCACAAAGCGGACACGGCGGTGGCTGCCCTGGGCCTCCATCGCCGTGCCCTCCATCGGCTGGCTGGTCTTCGGGTTGTTCCCGTCGGTGTCGACGGTCTTCTTCTCCTTCACCGAGTACTCCGGCTTCCCGGGCACCCCGCTGCACTTCTGCGGGCTCTGCAACTACAGCAACGCGTTCAACAGCTCCTGGTCCGACTTCTCGGCCTCGGTGGTCGTGACGCTCAAGTACGTCGCCGGCGTCACGGTCCTGCAGATCGCGATCGGCCTCGGACTCGCGCTGCTGCTGCGCCACCGGCGGCGCGGATTCGGGCTCTATCGCGCTCTGATCTTCATGCCGCAGGTCTTCTCCGTGACCATCGTCGGCGTGCTGTTCTCGCTGGTCTTCGACCCGCAGAACGGCCCGGCCGAGCCGGTGTACCACGGCCTGTTCGGCTCGACGAGCGCCTTCCTGGGCGACCAGAGCTGGGCGCTGTGGCTGGTCATCATGATCAACGTCTGGATGTTCAGCGGCTACACCATGCTGGTCTACATCGCCGCGCTGCGGCGGATCCCGCCGGAGCTGTACGAGGCCGCCTCGCTCGACGGCGCCGGGCGCCTGCGGACGTTCCGCCACATCACCTGGCCGCTGCTGGCCAACGCCACGACGGTGAACGTCTTCCTGACCGCGATGGGGTGCGTCGGCGAGTTCGCGCTCATCAGGGTCCTGACGGACGGCCACTACGGCACCAAGACGCTCGGCATGTACATGTTCGACACCGCCTTCGGAGTGAACCCGTCGCTGGGCTACGGCTCGATGCTGGCGGTGGCGCAGTTCGTCATCACCCTGGTGATCGGCAGCGCGCTGCTGGTCTTCCTGCGGCGGCGGGAGGTGACGCTGTGAGCCTTCGGCTGCGAGCTGTGACGCGCACCGGCGGCCTGCAACTGGCCTGTCTGGTGATCTCGGTGGGCTTCTTCGCCCTCCCGCTGGTCTACCTGGCGCTGCAGGCGTTCAAGACCAACAACGAGTTCCTGAACGACCCGACCGGGCTGCCGCACCCGTGGACGTTCTCCAACTTCAGCGACGCCTGGAGCCAGGGCGACTTCTCGAACGAGATGGTGAACAGCCTGCTCTACGCCATCGTCCCCGACATCATCACCCTGATTCTCGGTGTCTTCCTGGCATTCCCGATCTCCCGCGGCTGGTTCAAGCACTCCAACATGTTGTACGGGTTCTTCGTGTTCTCCGGGTTCCTGCCGGCCGGCCTGATCCCGCTGTTCATCGAGGCGCAGAAGATCGGCACCTACAACAGCCGCATCGGCTACCTGATCATGACCTCGCTGACCGGAGCCGGGTTCTTCTTCTTCGTCGGGTACATCAAGACCATCCCGCGCGAGATGGACGAGGCCGCCGCCTTGGACGGCTGCGGATACATCCGCTACATCTTCACGATGATCGTCCCGCAGATGAAGCCGGCGCTGGCCACCTTCGGCATCTTCGGCTTCGTCGCCGGCTGGAACAACCTGATCCTGCCCCTGGTCATGCTCAACGACCAGAGCCTGTGGCCGGTCACCCGCGGCCTGTTCTCGTTCTTCGGGCAGTACTCCTCGCAGTGGCCGCTGGTCGCGGCGGCGACGATCATCGTGGCGCTGCCGATCCTCGCCGTCTTCGCGCTGCTCCAGCGCAACCTGGTCGAGGGCGTCGCCGGCGGCGCGGCGGCGGGCAGTGGAGGAGTGACAGTGACACAGAACCCGGAGAAGATCCCATGACCAAGCACGCATTGGTGGTCCGCGGCGGCTGGGACGGCCACGTCCCGATCCCGACGAGCGACAAGTACGCGGCCGTCCTCAAGGACGACGGCTACGACGTCACGATTTCCGACACCCTGGACAGCTACCTCGACGAGGAGCTGTTGGCCGGCACCGACCTGATCGTCCAGTGCTGGACCATGGGACAGATCAGCGGCGAGCAGACCAACGGCCTGATCCAGGCGGTGCGTGCCGGGACCGGCTTCGCCGGCTGGCACGGCGGGATCATTGATGCCTTCCGTAGCGAGACCCGTTATCAGCTCATGACCGGCGGGCAGTTCGTTCACCACCCGCGCGAGTTCACCACCTACGAGGTACGCACGGTCGCCGATCACCCGATCGTGGCCGGCATCGAGCCGTTCACGGTGACCACCGAGCAGTACTACCTGCACATGGATCCGCAGGTCGAGGTCCTGGCCGTCACCGACTACGCCGAGGACCCGGACGTCCCGGAACTCGCCGGCGCCGTCGTGCCGGTCACCTGGACCCGGCAGTGGGGAGCCGGCCGCGTGTTCGTCACGGCGGTCGGCCATCGGCCGGCCGACCTGGAAGTACCCGAAGTCGATGCGATGATCAGGAGGGGAATGGCATGGGCGACGCGATGAGCGCGCTGCGCGTGGGCGTGGTGGGAGCGGGGAACATCAGCGGCCAGTACTTCCAGGCGGTGCCGCGGCTGCCGAACCTGCGGATCACGGCCGTCGCCGACTTGGACGCCGAGCGCGCCGCCGCGGCCGCGGCCCAAGTCCCGGGGGCGCGCGCGGCCAAGCCGAACGAGCTGTACACGGCGGACGACGTGGACCTGGTCCTGAACCTGACCATCCCCGCCGCGCACGCCGAGGTCGCGCACGCCGCGATCGCCGGCGGCAAGCACGTCTACGGCGAGAAGCCGCTGGCGGCCACCACCGCCGAAGCCCGCGCGGTGCTGGACGCGGCCGAGCGCGCCGGGGTGCGCGTCGGATGCGCGCCGGACACCGTGCTCGGTACCGGGATCCAGACGGCGCGCGCGGTGCTTGACGCCGGGGACGTCGGCGTCCCGGTGGCCGCGACCGCGTTCATGGTCACGCCGGGCCACGAACGCTGGCATCCGGCCCCGGAGTTCTACTACCGCCCCGGCGGCGGCCCGCTGCTGGACATGGGCCCGTACTACCTCACGGCGCTGGTCACGTTGCTCGGCCCGGTGAAGCGCGTGGTGGGGATGAGCTCCACGCCGCGTCCCACGCGGGTCGTCGGCAGCGGGCCGCGCGCCGGCACCGAGTTCGCGGTGGAGGTGGAGACGCACGTCACCGGGGTGCTGGAGCACGAGGGCGGCGCGTTGTCCACGCTGGTGATGAGCTTCGACGTGTGGGCCGGGCAGCTGCCGCGGATCGAGGTCTACGGCTCCGCCGGTTCGCTGGAAGTGCCGGATCCCAACGGATTCGACGGACAGGTGCGCATCTTCCGCGCCGAGGCCAAGGAGTGGGAGCAGGTCCCCGAGCGCGGTGGGTACCGGAACGCCTCCCGCGGTTACGGCGTCTCGGATCTGGCTCGGGCGCTCGGCGAAGGCGTTCCGCATCGAGCGAACGGTCAGGTGGCCTTCCACGTGCTGGACGTCATGGAATCGCTGCTCGCCGCCGCGAAGAGCGGGGAATCGGTGGCCGTCGGCAGCACCTGCGAGCGTCCGGCGGCGGTCCCGGCCGGGGCCCGGCCCGAGCAGGAGCAGGAGCCGGAACTTTGAGGAAGCAGCCGGCTGCGCTGTTCGCCATGCCCCACGAGAACCTGCCCCGGCTGTTCTCGCCGCAGGCCATGGACCGGCTGCGCGAGCTGACCGAGATCGACGCCTGCCTGGTCGTGGACGACTTCCGGCAGCCCGAGGCGGCCCGCGCCCTGGCCTCGACCGAGGTGCTGATCACCAGCTGGGGCGCGCCGCCGATCGACCAGAGCGTGCTGGACGGCGCCCCGCGTTTGCGGGCCGTCCTGCACGCGGCCGGGACCGTGCGGGGCTATGTCACCGACGCGTGTTGGGAGCGCGGACTGCTGGTGTCTTCCGCGGCGGAGGCCAACGCGATCCCGGTCGCCGAGTACACGCTGGCCGCGATCCTGTTGGCGGGTAAGAACGCCTTCGTGCTGCGAGAGTCGTTCACCGGCTCGCGCGGCGCCGCCGATCCCGAGCGGGAGCGGCGGCGGGAGAGGCTCGGCAACCATCGCCGCCGGGTCGGCGTCATCGGCGCTTCGCGGGTCGGGCGGCGGCTGCTGGAGTTGCTGCGGCCGCTGGATTTCGAGGTCTTCCTGAGTGATCCGTACATCGGGCCGACCGAGGCCACCGAGCTCGGTGCCGTGCTGTTGTCGCTGGACGATCTCCTGCGCAGCAGCGACATCGTCACCGTGCACGCGCCGGATCTGCCGGCCACGCGCGGGATGCTGGACCGGCGCCGGCTCGCCTCGATCCCGGACGGCGCCACGCTGATCAACACGTCACGGGGCGCGTTGGTCGAGGCCGGGGCGTTGACCGACGAGCTGGTGTCGGGCCGGCTCAGCGCGGTCCTGGACGTCACCGATCCCGAGCCGCTGCCCGCGGATTCGCCGCTGTACCGGCTGCCGAACGTGTTCCTCACCCCGCACATCGCCGGATCCGTCGGCAACGAGCTGACGCGGATCGGCGACGCGGTGGTGGAGGAGGTCGAGCGGCTGGTCAGCGGTATTCCGTTACGGCACCGGGTGGTGCGGTCCGACCTGGACCGGGTGGCGTGAGTCCCAGTCCTCGGGTAATCAGTCCTCTTCGAAGATGACGACCATCTTCCCGGTGTTGCCGCCGCCGAGCATGGATACGAAGGCGTCGACCGTGTTGGCGAAGCCGTGCACCACGGTCTCGTCGACCGGTACGGCGCCGGAGACGATGTGCGGGATGAGGAAGTCCTCGAACTCCTCGCGGGCGTCGAGGTGGTCCCGCACCAGGAACCCTTCCAGGCGCAGCGCGTTGCCCACGATGTCGTAGAGGTTCGCCGGTGCGGCGGGCGGGTTGTCCAGGTCGTCGTACTGCGCGACGGCGCCGCACCACGCGATGCGTCCGTGGTGGCGCAGGACGCTGATCGCGGCTTCCAGGTGCGTGCCGCCGACGTTGTCGAAGTAGACGTCGATGCCGTCCGGTGCCGCGGCGCTCAGCTGGTCGGCCAGCGGCGTCGCGGCGCGGTAGTCCACGGCGGCGTCGAAGCCGACGTGCTCGATCAGGTGCTTCGCCTTCGCCGGGGAGCCGGTGCTGCCGATGAGCCGGCCGGCGCCCATCACCCGGGCGATGCGCGCCGCCGCCGTCCCGACACCGCCGCCGGCCGCCGAGATGAACAGGTCCTCGCCGGGCTGGAGCTTCGCGATCCGCTTCAGGCCGACGTAGGCGGTCAGGCCGGTGCCGCCGAGGATGCCGAGGTAGGCGGTGAGCGGGACGCCGCCGGGGACCGTCAGGACCCGGATATCGGCTGCGGTGACGACTGCGTGTGTGGCCCAGCTGTGGCGGTGGAAGACGACGCTGCCCTCGGCGACCGCCGGGTCCTTCGAGGCCAGGACCCGGCCCAGCACCCGGCCCTCGAGCCCGAAGCCCTTCTCCCAGTCGCCGAAGTGCATCGCCTCGCGCATGTACGGGTCGACGGACTGGGCCAGGTTCCGCACCAGGATCTGGCCCGGCGCGAGGTCCGGGAGCGGGCCGGAGACGAACTCGAAATCGGCGGCGGTGGGGCGGCCCTGCGGGCGGCGGGCTTGCCGGATGGCTTGGTAGGTCGCGTTGACTGGCATGGCCATGACAGTAGAGAACCACGCAGTTCAGAAGCAGATGCGTGCGTTTCTGGATCACCGCTTTCCATGAGCGGCTTTCATGATCGATCGCCCTCGGACTACAGTGATCGCCATGACCGACCTCGCCCCCTCTGAGCTGCGTCTGCTGGTCGCCGTGGCGCGCACCGGGAGCTTCACCGCCGCCGCGGAGGTCAGCGGGACCACCCAGTCCGCAGTCTCGCACGCGATCCGCGGAGTGGAGCGCAAGGTCGGAGCTGTGCTGTTCGAGCGCGGCCGCAGCGGTGCGCGGCCGACCCCGGCGGGGGAGCGGGCCGTGGTGCGGGCCCGGCAGGTGCTGCGCCAGCTGGAGCTGCTGGGCGCCGAGGCGCGCGGTGCGCAGGAGGGCACGGTCAGCGGCACGCTGCGGGTCGCGGCGTTCCGCAGCGCGGCGGCGGTGCTGCTGCCGCCGGCGATCATCGGGCTCGCGGCCCGGTATCCGGGCGTCACGCCGCGCGTGCTGGTCGTGCCGGAACTCGGCGCCGGCACCGTCGGCGAGGTCGAGGAAGGCCGCGCGGACCTGGCGATCGCCACCCTCGACGACGACACCCCGGCCCCGGACGGCATGGTGGTCGGGGAGCTGTTGCGCGAACCGTACGTGCTGGCCTATCCCGCCACGCGCAAAGAGCCCCGCGGCCTGCCGCTGATCGACTGGCCGGAGAACTGCTCCTCGTACACCCGCGACTGGTGGCGCACGCAGGACTTCCTGCCGAAGGCGACGCTGGAGGTCGCCGACGACGGCGTGGTGCTGTCGATGATCGCGCAGGGCGTCGGCATGGCGATCCTGCCCCGCCTGACGGTCACCGGCCCGGTCGCCGGCGTGACCGTGACGGGCCTCGGCGCGGACGGGCCGACGCGCCGGATCGTCAGCGTGGCCACCCGCGCCGACGCGAAGGCCGCGGCGCCGCGGGAACTGGTGCGGCTGCTGCGCGGGGTGGCGCGGGAGATGTTGGGCTAGGTAGGGCGGGGCAGGACTAGGCAGGGCAGGGCGAGGGGAGCTTTTGGGATCGGCGGGCTGTCGGGCCGGATCGTCCTCGCGAAATCAGGGGCCTCTGGCTGTGTGTGGGGTGGCGTGGGGGTGTTGGTGCGGTTAGTTGTTGGGTTAGAGGCTTTTTTACGGCTTCGCGCATGGTTTGCGGGATCCGCTGGTGGCGCGGGTTGGGTGGTGGGTCGAGTCGCGTGACGGCGGCGGTGGTGTGGGCAGGTGGTGCTGTCTACTGCGACAGTCAAAAGCGCCTCCGGCGGCGCCTGCGCGGCGAGCGGCCTCGGCTCGGAGGGATCCCAACACCCCGCGTGGGCTGCGGTCTGAGTGCTGGTCGCCTCTGTCCCGGATCCCTCGTCGCTGTCGTCGCCGTAAACGGAATCATCCCGGCCTGGCGGTATCAAGTCGGATCACACGCTGCTGTGG
>NZ_JBGCCT010000045.1 GCF_041260665.1 Catenulispora sp. GP43
CGGTCCCATTCCGAACCCGGAAGCTAAGCCCGCCAGCGCCGATGGTACTGCCAGGGGGACCTGGTGGGAGAGTAGGACGCGGCCGGACTAAATTTAAGACTCAGGCCCCGAACCCATGGTTCGGGGCCTGAGTCGTTTGTGCGTTCCTATCGTCCGCGTTCCTATCGGCGGAGCAACTCGCAGACTGCGTTCTCTTCGATGGCCCGCATCGTGGCGAACACCGTGGGGTCGGTGTTCGCGGTGATCTGTGCGTTGACCGAGAACGTCATCGCCCTCGAGCCGTCCGGGGAGGCCGCAGCGAACTGCGTGTACCCCGAGGTGTTGCCGGTGTGGCCGTAGACGGTGCCGCACCGGGTCACGTAGCGGAAGAGCGCGAGGCCGGCCGAGTTCTGTCCGGGGCCGGCGGGTTCCGAGGCGCCGTCGATGAACGCCAGCTGAGCCTGGCGCACCCTTCGCGGCAGCAGGCTCGGTCCGCCGTAGGCCTTGATGAAGGCGTTCAGGTCCTTCGGGGTCGAGACGATCCCGCCCGACGCCCAGGAGGCCGAAGCACTGAATTCGGTGCTCACGTCGGTGAGTCGGCCGTCACGGATCCCGTAGCCGTGGATGTACGGCCTCGGCATCTCGTAGCCCGTGGGAAGGCTTGTCCTGCGCAGCCCGATGGGCCGGAACACCAGGCTGCCCAGCAGCTGCTCGTAGCTGCGTCCGGTCGCGGCCTGGGCCATGAGCGCGACGGCGATGTTGTCGGAGTTGGAGTACTGATACTGCGTGCCCGGCACGAACTGCAGTGGCTCCGAGGCGACGAACGACAATAGATCGTCCGGTGCGAAGACGTGGTGGGGATCGGCTTCGAGCTCCGCGCGGAATGCCGGGGACCCTGAGTAGTCCGGGAGCCCGCTGGTGTGCTGCAACAGCTGCCGGAGCGTCACGCGGTACCAGGAGGCCGGCAAGGAGGGCAGCCAGTGCCCGATGGTGTCGTCGAGGCCGAGTGTTGCCCGGGCGACCAGTGAGAGCGCCACAGCACCGCTGAAGGCCTTGGCGACACTGGCGATCCGCATGGCGTCCCGCGGCTGCGGCGGCCGTCCGGTACCGAGGTTGGCGACCCCGGCGCGGTAGACGTTCGTGGCGCCCTGGCGGTCGAAGGTCACGATGACGCCGGGAGGCCCGCCCTGCACGTGCACGAGCGCTTCCAACTGCTGCTGGAGGCCGGGAGCGTGCGGCGCCGGTCGCGCGGCGCCGGTCGCCGTCGTCGCCGAGACAGCGAGTACGCCGGCGACGGCCGCGCATGCCGCCGCGGAACGGAGGTGACGGAGGTGTCCGAACATGGAGCGGATCTAGCCGGACGGCCGGCGTGACAAACGCACTGGTCCCGGCGTGCAGTCATTTGGAGTAGCGGCCCCGAAACGTATTGGGGCCTCCAGATTTCTCTGGAGGCCCTAATACGTTGAGTGTGGACCTGAGGAGATTTGAACTCCTGACCCCCTCGATGCGAACGAGGTGCGCTACCAGACTGCGCCACAGGCCCTCAACGAGTCAGAAATCTATCACATGGGCCGACCCGTTCTGAAACCCGTTTCCCGGCCCTACCCGTTGGCTGCGCGCCTGTACTCCTGTGCGGACTGTGCGGGGCGCCACACCGTGGACTCCGGCTCGCGCACGACGGCTTCGGCCGGGGCCGCGGACCCCGCCGGCGCGGCCGTGCGCTGCTCCGCCTGGCGCTGCCGCTCGCGGCGCCGTTCGGCGGCCACCGCGGCCTGGCGGCGGCGGTAGCGCTCGCGGGTGCGCTGCTTCTCGTCCCGGCGGATGTAGACGACGTAGCCGGAGAACAACGCCGCCGGGGCGAGCATGGCCCAGATGTAGTCCAGGCCGAGGAAGGTGCTCACGACGGCGCCCAGGGTCGCCAGCGTGAACAGTCCGGCGACCACGCGGCGCCGGCGCATCAGCAGCACGCCGCGGTGCCGGGCGGCGGTCGCGGCCGGGGACAGCCTGGCGACCGGCTGGTGGTGCGGCAGGCGGGCGGTGACGCGCCTGCGCGGCTGGGCGGCCGGGGACGCGGAGGGCTTCGCCTTGAGCGCGGGCTTCTGCTTGACGCTCTCGACCGAGGCCGGTGTCGGCAGGACCGCTGTCTTACGCGACGGGGCCTGCCGGGCTTTCTGGGCCTTCTGGGCCTTCTGGGCTTGATCCGAGATGCGCGGGTCGCCGGAGCGCGGGCCGGGGGCGCCGTCCGTTCCGGTGGCGGCCAGCGACTCCTCGGCGAGTACCTTCTTCTCGAAGCGCTCGCTGCGTCCCAGGGTGCGGATGGCGGCGGCGTATCGGGCCTTCTCACGGGCCTCGTTCAGCTGCTCTTCCCTGCGCAGCCACACAGGGACGAGGTACACCGCCCAGGCGCCGACGATTCCCGCATAGATGAGGCCGCTGCTGCTCACAACACAGCACAGTAGAGGGGACGTCGATCATCAAGGCGCATTCTGTCGGCGTGTCGTTGAGGTTGTGACGAGACTGTTGTGACAGATGGGGCCAGTGGATCAGCTTAGGGTGTCCGCTGTTCCCCCATCAAGCACGCTCCATACCATTTGTCACCCGGCAGGAGTAGTGCCGGTGCTCGAAAGAGTGACGTGCCAGCGGGACAGCAGCCCGTCGGGCACCTCCTCGGCGGTGAGCGCGAAGGCCTCGTGGTCGCGCCAGTCGCCGTCGATGTGCAGGTACGCGCGGCGCAGCCCCTCGGCCCGGAACCCGAGCTTGTGGACCACGCGCAGGCTCGCCGCGTTCTCGGGCCGGATGCAGACCTCGATCCGGTGCATCCCGCCGGCCCGGAAGCAGTGGTCGACGGCCAGCGCGACCGCGGTCGGGGTGATGCCTCGGCCGGCGACGGTCTCGTCGACCCAGTAGCCGATGTTGGCCGAGCGCAGCGAGCCCCAGGTGATGCTGGAGACGGTGAGCTGCCCGACGAGCCGGTGCGCGGCCGGCTTGGCGGCGGGACGGCGTCCGCGGCGCCCGGCCTGCTCGGCGTCGGCGGGCCCGTCGTCCAGGACGTCGGACGGATCCGCGGGCTCGGCGTAGTCGATCGCGAACGGCAGCATCCGCCCGGCCAGCGCCTCGGCGCGCAGCCGCCGCACCATCTGCCGGAAGGTGATCCGCCCGCTGGTGTCGCCGGGCGGCACGGTGGCCTCCCAGCGTGTCAGCCAGCTCCGGTTCCGCTCCTTCAGCTCCCGCCAGGCCGGCGCGTCGGCCAGCGCCAGCGGCCGCAGCCGCACGGGTCCGTCGCTCAGCACGGCCGGCCAGGCCGCGCCCCACCCGGCGGGCCGGTTCAGTGGTCGCCCCCGCGCAGCTGGTCGAGCGCGTGCCCGAGGATCCGGCCGAGCACGGCCATGCCGTCGCGCACGCCGCCGGCGGAGCCGGGCAGGTTGACGATGAGCGTGTGCCCCGCGACGCCCGCGATCGCCCGCGACAGGGCGGCGGTGGGCACCTTCGGCAGCCCTTCGGCCCGGATCGCCTCCGCGATCCCCGGCACCTCGTAGTCGAGCACCCGCCGCGTCATCTCCGGGGTCTGATCCGTCGGCGAGATCCCGGTCCCGCCGGTGGTGATGATGGCGTCGTAGCCGAGCGAGAGCATCCGCCGCAGCGCGGCCTCCACCGGAGCCCCGTCGGGCACCACTTCCGGCCCAGCGGCGGCGAACCCGAGCTCGGTCAGCCGCTCCACGATGATCGGCCCCGTGGTGTCGGCGTACACCCCCTTAGCCGCACGGTTGGACACCGTCACGACCATCGCACGCCGCATCGCGCTCCCCCTGTCCGGCTCAGTGTCGCCCGCCAACGGTACTCACTTTCCTCTCCGGGTGAGCCGGAAACGAAAGAACCCCGCCGGTCACCCGACGGGGTTCTGCGGTCCTGCTTCGAAGTGGCCAGGGGCGGGGTCGAACCGCCGACCTTCCGATTTTCAGTCGGACGCTCGTACCAACTGAGCTACCTGGCCCTACTGCGAAAGCGCCCGGTCTCCCGGACACCTCGAACAGCATACCGGATCCAGGGGGATGCCTCCCACCGGTTTGCGGATCGGGCCGATCGGCTGACGCCGTCAGCGGAATCCGTACCGGGCGTCCGCCTGGCGGTTGGTGACGATCTCCTTGCCCAGCGGGGCCAGAGAGACCGGGATCAGCTTGAAGTTCGCGATGCCCAGCGGGATGCCGATGACGGTCAGGCACAGCAGCACGCCGGTGACCGCGTGGCCGATGGCCAGCCACAGGCCCGCGACCACGAACCAGATGATGTTCCCGATGAACGACATGGCGCCGGCCGTGGGCTTGGCGACGATCGTCCGGCCGAACGGCCACAGGGCGTAGTTCGCTATCCGGAACGAGGCCAGGCCCCAGGGGATGGTGATGATCAGCACGCAGCAGATGAGGCCGGCCACCACGTAACCCACGGCCATCCAGAAGCCGCAGAGCACCAGCCAGATGATGTTCAGGATGAAGCGCATGTCTCCCCGTTTCCCCGAGCGCCGATGGTTCGAACAGTGAACGCCTGAGCCGATCACCGCGTTCCACCGACTGTCAGGCCGGCGGCGCGGCACCGGCAACGCAGAAGAGCCGCCTCGCGGCGGCTCTTCGTGTGCGGTCCCGACGGGATTTGAACCCGCGACCTCCACCTTGACAGGGTGGCGAGCACTCCTAGCTGCTCCACGGGACCTTGGTATGTACTTGTACTGCCTTGCTTCACCTGTTCGGCCGGTTCCCCGACCGCCCGGTAGAGCATATCGGATTACCGCCGCAGTTCATAACCGCGTTTCTGCCTCGCTGGTGTTGCGTACCCCCAACGGGATTCGAACCCGTGTTACCGCCTTGAAAGGGCGGCGTCCTAGGCCTCTAGACGATGGGGGCTGGTCTGCCCTCAACGTCCATCCGTCCGTCGGGGACGAGTTGAAGCATAGAGCACGATCAGCCCCGGGGCCAAAATGATTAGCGGCCCCGGGCGTACGCCCGTCCGGCGGGCCCGCCCGCGGGCGAAGCCGTAACCGGTTCTGCTAACGACGACCGACCCGCTACCCTGGTACGCGACACACGCCGGGGCGTGTGTGGGGCGCTAGCTCAATTGGCAGAGTAGCGGGCTTTTAACCCGTGGGTTGTGGGTTCGAGTCCCACGCGCCCTACGAACGTGTGTTCAGCACCCCCGTCTCGGGGGTGCTTTTCTGCTGGTCAGGGCGTCGCGATGCAGCTCACGGCCGAGTTTCTGGTGAGCACCCATGCAAGACAGAGTCCCACTCTGGACCGTTGTCGATCTTCGTTTGTCCATGATCGCGAGCGATGCCCGAGCTGATCTTGGTCGGGTAGGCCGTGTGGGGCTCGCGCCCCTGCGGGCTGCATCGGCGGGTGTCAGGTTCGCGGGACGTCCCGGGGAACGGCGTACGGGCGACGTCTACGGGTCGGACGGGCGCGGCTGCGGCCATCGCCTGACGGCGTTCTGCCGCCGCCTGTGCGGGCCGATGTGGCCGGGATGAACGTGACGACTGAACTGCGACAGGGCCCTTAGCTCGACTTTGCCCGAGCCGGGACTCCAAGGATGTTCAACAGAGCCAGAGCGTCAGCGCTCGGCGATCCTGCTGGCGCGCTGTAGAGCACGAGGTTCTGGTCGCGGTCCGGCAGCGCGAGCCCGTCGCAGTCGACACAGACTTGCCCAACGGCCGGGTGGTTGAACGTCTTTGTGAGCGTCGGCGCCGGCTGTACGTCGCGGCGCTCCCACAATCGGGCGAAATCGGGGCTGCCCTCGCGCAGCTCGTTGACGAGACCGGTCACCGCCGGGTCCGTCGGGTAGCGGGCGAGGGTTGATCGGAGTTGCATGACGGCGTGCAGCCGGAACTCGGCGGCGTCGGAGATTCCGTACAGCGGCGCATCGGTGCGTGCTGTGTGGAGGAATGCCTTACGCGCGAGGTTGCGCTCTTCTGGTGCCAGCTCGGCGAAGTCCTCCATCAGCGCAGCCGCGAGGTCGTTCCACGCGAGCACCTCCAGCGTGGCGGACGTCACGAACGCCGCGGTCTGCGGCAGACGCTCGATCAGCGCGAGGATGCTCGGGCGCACTTCGCGTTGGACGAGGCCGGTCTTGGCGGCTGCGGTGCCGGCCAGGGTGTGCAGGTGGCCGGATTCGGCGTCCGTGAGCCGCAGTGCGCCGGCGATCCCGGCGAGGACTTCGCTCGATGGCCGCGAGGCCGCTCTGCCTTGTTCAAGCCGCACGTAGTACTCCGTGGAGATGTGGGCGAGGACCGCGACTTCTTCGCGACGCAGGCCCGGCGTTCGGCGGCGAGGGCCTGACGGGAGCCCGACGTCCTGTGGTTGGAGCCGCTCGCGCCGACTGCGGAGGAACGCCCCAAGTTCCTGCTTGTCCATGCTTCCAGTGTGCCCCCACCCCGGCGGTGGATCGTGGTACAGCCTGTGCCTGTATCCGGGCAGGGCGCGGGCTGACGCTCGTGGCATGACGGAAACCACGCATGACAACGACGCCGCCCTCATCGCCGGCACCCCGATCGGCCTGCTCACCGACAAAGTCGTGTTCATCACCGGCGCCAGCCGCGGCATCGGCGAGGCCGCAGCGCGCCTCTTCGCCGCCGAGGGCGCCTCGGTCGTCCTTGCCTCCCGCAGCACGGCCGCCCTCGAGCGCATCGTCGCCGAGATCCGCGCCGACGGCCATCGCGCCGACGCCGTCACCCTCGACCTGGCCGACCGCGCGAGCGTCCGCGATGCCGTCGAGAAAGTCGGGGAACTGCACGGACGGCTCGACGGCGCCTTCAACAACGCCGCTGCCGTCCAGCGGCAACCGGGCCCGGTCGACACCACCAGCGACGAGGACATCGAGGAACAGTTCGCGGTGAACTTCCACTCGCACTGGACCGCCATGAACGCCGAGGCCGCCTTGATGCGACGCAACGGCGGCGGAGCGATCGTCAACACCTCCAGCATCGGCAGCCGCCGCGCGAACCCCACCCTGCCCGCCTACGCGGCCATGAAGCGCGCACTCAACAGCCTGACCGAATCCGCCGCGGTGAACTGGGCCGCCGACCGCATCCGCGTCAACGGCATCACCCCCGGCGGCACCGCCACGGAGATGATCGACGCCTGGGAAGCCGCGACACCCGGCATCATCGAAAGGATCAAGGCGTCCATCCCGCTCGGCCGCATGGCCGAACCCCGCCAGATCGCCGAGGCGGCCGCATGGCTCCTCAGCGACCGGGCCTCGTATGTGACCGGCGCGATCCTGCCGGTCGACGGCGGCGCCGGCGCCTGAGGACATCCGCCCGCACCGGTGTCGACAAGCCCGCCCGGACGACGAGACCGAACACAAACGGCTCTTGCGGCCGTGGATGCGATGCCTGCGTCGGCGGCCCGACGGAGGCCTACTGCTCGGGCCCGCACATCGCGGCGGCCGGTAGCCCGCACGGTCGAGCTTGGCAGGCACGCTCCGACCGATCAGGCCGGATACGTGAGAGCGAAAGGTCACACCCCATTTGGGCAAACATGCGGGCCGGTCTTGTGCCGCCACCACTCCTCTGGCGCACGCTGGCGGTTCTGCCACTGGGTACCACAGCGGGAGCACTGCCAGCGGCCCGGGCCTTGCCGTTCGCCTTTCCTGCGGCCTCGGCGATCACCGGCATACAGTGAAGGGCCGGGTCGCCCAGGGGTGAAATTCCCCTGGGCGACCCGACCGCGGAGGGGATGTTCCAGGCGAGGCTGTGGGTGCCCGCGAGCCGCGCGGCATAAGGGTTCTGACCAAAGAAGGACCTGTGCCGGGAGCACGCCAAAGACATCATGTCTCCGTCTAGGCACCCGCAGTGGCGACTCCTATGCTCAGCTGATGATCTCCCCTACGCCTCGGTCTCGACGGATCCGTTCGGCGGCGCTCACCGGGCTCGTCGTAGCTGCGGCCTCGTCCGGTCTCGCCGGCATGACGGTGACCGCGCAGGCTGACACCCCGAATGGACCCGGCCCCGTTTCGAACGGACCGATCGCCTTTATCACCGACCACGGCCTGAACACCGCCCAACTGTGGGAGAACGTAAACCCCGACGGCTCGGGACTCACTGTGGTCCCGACCGGGGTGCTGCCCCCGGGGATTTCGGCGAACCAATATCCTCAACCGATCGACCGCCTGAACTTCTCCCCGGACGGCACGATGGCGATCTACCACTCCTGGGGGCTCTGCACCTACCTGTCGAATGCGGATGGATCCGGCGCGCGGGTGCTGGCGGCGGACCCCGGCGACGACTGCCAGCACGCGATTCTCGGTGCCAGCCCACTGACTGTGGTCGGCTGGACGCCGGGCAACAAGCTGCTCGTCGAGGACTCGCACGGCGCAATCAGTACCGTGAATCCCGATGGCAGCGGGAAGACTGTTATCGGCCGATCCCCGGGCACCGGCTACACCCTCGACGGTGTCTCGGCCACCGGGGCCCTCCTGTTCGACGCCGCCGGCGGGCTCGCGGTCTTGGACCCCGGCTCGACGACACCTCGCACGCTCCCCGTCATCCAGCCGGAGTACCCCGGTGCCCAGCCGGGTTACCAAGCCCAATTCTCTCCGGACGGAACGCAGGTTGCCTTCCTGGACACTCCGCCCATCCCTCCCGGCACCGGTGAGGCCGACGCCCCCTTTCCCCAGCTCTTTGTGGTGCCGACAAACGGGAGCACCGCGCCGCGGGAGATCACGGCGCCCACCAAGACCACGGTGATCGATTTCGCCTGGTCCCCGGACGGAACACAGCTCGCCTACTCAACCATTCGCACCATCTCCACCGTCGGCGTCGGCGGCGGGACGCCGATCGTCGTCGACGACAACCTCGGGAACGGCGAGTATTTCCGAGTCACCAGCTGGCACAACGGTCCGATCCGGCCACCCCGCACCACCGACCGGGTCGACGGACCAGACCGCGACTCGACCGCCGTCGCCGCGTCACAGTTCTCCTATGCGAACCACGGAGCCGGCGGACGCCAGGCGACCTCGGCGGTCATCAGCCGGGACAACCAATTCGCCGACGCCCTCGGTGGCAGCGCGCTCGCTGCTGAGAAGGACGGCCCACTGCTCCTGACTTCGACCGCAACCCTGAACCCCGCGGTCGGCAACGAACTGAGGCGCATCCTGGCTCCCGGCTCAACGGTCTACGTCCTCGGCGGCGTCAACGCCCTCAGCCCGACCGTCGCACAGCAGATCACAGCGCTCGGATTCAGGGTCGATCGGCTCGCCGGACCCGACCGTTTCTCGACGTCGGTGTCCATCGCGAAAGCGATCAGCCCAGACCCGCACACCCTGATGGTCGCCACCGGCGACAACTTCCCCGACGCACTCACCGCCGGCGCCGCCGCCGCGCAGGATCCGGCGGGGGGCGTCGTGGTGCTGAGCGACGACGACGTACTTCCCAGTGGAACCAAGGCATACCTTTCCGTCGTCAACCCAGCCGTGACGCACGTCTACGGCATCGGGGGCCAAGGCGTCGCGGCGCTCCGCGGCACTTTCCCCAGGTGGGACGGCCGCGTCACACCGCTCGCCGGCGCTGACCGCTTCGCCACGGCGGCGGCGGTCGCTTCGAGTACCTTGTTCACGGTGCACGGCCCAGTGGGGTACGTGGGCCTGGCAACCGGGTTGAGCTGGCCGGACGCGCTATCCGGCGGTGCGCTCATCGCCACCCAGCACGGCCCACTTCTCCTGACCGACGGGTGGTCCCCGACACCGGCATCCGAGCAGGCCGTCCTGCAGAGACTGGCTCCCCACTTGTCCGGCCTTGTGGCATTCGGTGGCCTCGATGCCCTCGAACAAGGCCTGCAGGACAGCGCCTCGGACTCCGCCCTCGGCGTGAACCGCTACTTCTACTACGAGAACCGGCAAGATCCGATCCTGCCCCCAGCTCGCTGAAATACCGCACGGGCACACCTCAAGACCGACAAGACGCGTCACGGCCCCGTCAGTCGACGGGGCTGTTGGACGCGCAGTCACGCGCCGTTCCCCTCGTTGGCGTCATCGAGTATGGCTGGAGAAGCCTGATCCACCGCGAAGCGATCACGATCAGCGCGGGAAATCCACCCCACGAAAACTGCGATCCTGCAGCTCATGCACATTTCGTTGGTCGCCCAGCGACCCCATACCGCTACCGCAATGGCTGGGGTAGTCGCTCGACCTGCGGCCAGCCGGATACCTTCCGGGGCCGCGGTCCTGAGGCTCGGGCCCGGGTCGCTTGTCTGTTCAGATCTTGTTGATGGCGGCATGGATGCCGTAGCGCGAGGTCTTGCCTTGCGCCGGGACGTAATGCGGGCGCTCGTCGAGTTGACGACCTTGTATTCGGCTCGGGTGACCCGGCCCACTTAGAAGGGGGACTTGCCGCGGGCGTGGAACGCCGAGTTCATCGGCACCACGTTCGCCGTGATGTCGACCGAGCTCTCGGCGGCGAAGCCGAGGTGAGAGTGAAACGGTGCTCTGGGAGACGATCCTCTCCCCTCTGGCCACGGCGTTTGCGCCATGATGACCACGATCTGAGCGCGTCACCCCGAGTGCGGGACCCGCCGCTGAGGGCGATAGTGGCTTAGTGTCCTTCCGCTCCGGTCCCGGCCGGAGAGTTTCACACTGACCACGTTGACGCTGGTTATCGTCTCGGCCCCCATGGAACACCCACCCAAGGCGGACCCCATGAGAGTCTGGAGGAAGGTCTATGACCGCTTCCGCGGGTGCCAGTGGTCGCCACCGTGGTCAACATCGGCGGCGACCACAAGGTTCTGTTACTGCTCCGAGACGTCAGGCTCGGTCGCCAGGTTCGACGCGCCCGGCTCCTCCCACTTCAACGCTTCCTCGATGCGCTTTCGATCTTGGCCTTGCTGGCCGTCGACGCACTTGGCATAGGTGGACAGCAGCATCTCGACACTGTGTCCTGCCCACTCGGCCACCTGCGGGGCGCTGACCCCGGCGTTGAGCCAGGTGGAGACGGCGGCGTGCCGGAGGTCGTAAGGCCGCTTGCCCATAGGCGAGTCCACCTGGGCGGGGGACAGTACGTCCTTGCGAGCCCTCGCCCAGATCGACGCGAAACTGCTGTAGCGGATGTCCTCGCCGTTGGCACGGACGAACAACCGCCCGTCCGGCGCGGTGCCGAACTTCTCGATATGCGTCCGTAGGTGCGCTACGAGCTCCGGATGGACGGGAACCGTGCGGCTTTCATGCTTCGCTCGGTGTTTGAGGGCCTTGCGGGGACTGTCGTCTCCGTCGTCGCTCCACGCGGTGCCGACATACGGAGTGGACTCGGCGAAGCAAAGCGTTCCCCAGCCGGTCTTAGGCAGCGTGCAGTCTTGGACCCGCAAGGCCAGGACCTCGGCCGGGCGTAGCGCGGCGAAGTACATGGTGGCGAAGAACGCCACGTACCGCTCGCCGGTCCAACCTTGGTCGGCGACGGCGGCGATCAGCTTGCGTGCTTGATCCGGGTTCACCACGACACGGCGGTCGACGGTGCTGGACTTGCGCGGCCGCGCAGTGCTGATCCGATCCAGCGGGTTGCGGTCCAGCAAATCGAGCTCGATCGCGTACTTGATCGCCCCCGAGAGCCCTTTCATCTTGTTCTGGTACGTGTTCGGCGCGTACGGCTTGCCGGACGGGCTGATGGTGGTGGCCTCGTAGGCGATGCGCGCAGTGCGCGGATTCCGCAGCGCCGTTACCGGCATCGAGTGGGTGCGGACCCAGTCGATCGACGTCGCGTACTCGGCCGGCGGATCCCCGGCCTCGCGGGCGAGCAGGTTGAAGGACCAGTTCACCAGGGCGGTGAACACCTCGTCGTAGTCCGGCATGCCGTTCCGATCACGCACCAACGCGAGGGTGGTGGTGGCCAGCGACGCCGCAAGGGCTCGACGGCTGCCGGGCTCGAGGGTCGGCCATTTCATGTCCAGGAAAGCCACCACGTGGTCGTACCAGGACACGTCGGCTGCCTTCTGCCGGGCCTCGGATTCCGGCAGCCCCGACTCGTCATCGAACGCCTCGCCTCGGCGCTGCGCGAGCAGCAGCTCCGCTCGGCGGCTGTCAGCAAGCGCTCTGGTGGCGAAGTTGGTGCAGAAGGTCCGTCCCCCGACGATCCAGCGGAGCTGGTAGGACGCCCCCTTGGTGAGTTGTCGGGTCTGAATGCTCCAGATCCGGACGTCGTAGCTGTTCACGTACGTACTCCTGGTGGTGCGGGGCGGCCCGGCGGGTGGCTGCCGGGCCGCAGTGGTGGTGCGGGTGGGTCAGCGCTTCGTCTCTTCGCAGTCGGCGAGGAACGCGTCGAGATCGGAGCGACGGATGCGGATGGAGCCGTTGGGCAGGCGCAGGCTCGCAGGGCCTTTGCGCCGGGACCGCCAGCGGTAGAAGGTCGCCCGGCTGACACCGAGCTCGGCGATGACTTGCGGGATACTTAGCAACTCGTCGTCTGCGGAGCCCCGCCGTCGGGGGATGGACTTGGGGAAGTGAGTGGGCGGCATGCGGTCTCCCCGGTGGTGGCGGTGCGGCGTGGCGGCGGATTCAGCTCATCGGCAGCGCCGGAATTCCTCCCTTCGGCGGTATACACGGACATCGACGCCAGGCAGCACGTGGACGGTAGCTCGACTTCGTCAGAAATGGTCGGGAATGGAAGAGAGTCCTGCGACGGTCGGCAGGGCTTGTCGTCCCAGGTCACGGACTCCGGGAAGTCCAGGTCTCGCCATGTTTCGACGAGGTCTAGGACATCCGGCTCCAACCGGCCGCAGATCTCGGATCCACACTCGCCGCCGCTCATGCCGCAGACTCCGCGGCCTCGTCCGACACGTATGCGTCGTCCGCAAGGCGGGTAAGAACGTGAACCTCTTCATGGCACACCAGATGGACCGGGATCCCCGCGGCGTTCTGCGCACGAGTGTGGGCGAGCTGGAAGAACGACGGGCGCGGTACGAGCTTGTCCTCGCGGACACCGGCCAACAGCGCCACGCATCGCTCGAGGGGCTCGAAACCGGCATCGATCGCGGCCCGCCAGGCCCGCCCCGGAACGTCGCAGAATTCGCCGCTGCGCCGGAACGGCCGGGTCGTCATCACCAGGTGCCCGCCGGGCTTGAGGAGCTGGTAGCAGCCTTCGAGGATCTCCCGGAACCCGGTGAACAAGTCGTCCAGACTGTGGTGGGCGAGGTTGCCGCGGTCGCGGCTGTAGCGAAAGTCGCTCTTGGCGATCCCGCTGTGGCCGGAATCGCGCGTGGAACGGACGTGTCCGTGCAGCGAGCTTCCGTAGGGCGGCGAGGTGAGTACGAGTGCCGCCTTGCCGATCGTGTCCGATCCGACAAGGCGAACGATGTCACGGGCATCGCCCTGGACCACCGCTGCGTAGCCAGGCGCGCCCCGGTCGGTGGCGTGCTCGACGTTACGCCGGGCCAGGTCGGCCCAGTGCGGTTCGTACTCCACACCGAGCGCCATCCGGTCGGCGTGGACCGCCTCGACCAGCGTCGTCCCGATGCCGGCCATCGGGTCGATGACGAGGTCGCCGGGCTGGGTGTAGTGGGTGATGGCATGCTCGGCGATCGCCGGCAGCATCTTGCCGGGGTGCGCCATGGATTCCGGCAGGTACCGGCCCTTGCGCTGGGTCTTGGAGTCGGCCTGAGCGCACGGCCAGACGGAGCCCAGCGGGATCTCGCGACGGGACTCGGGGTCGAGCTCTGGGAATGGAAGCGGGGTGGCCAATGCCTGCTCCTTCGTCAGCAGCAGCACCCTCGGTTGGGTGCCTGTCTGTAGACAAAGGCAGCCGGCTCACGCGGGGCCGGGGTCTAGTGATGATCTTTGACCCCGCCGGGCTCGTAGCAGGGTTTGCGTCTAATCCAGAGGGCTGATGAGACGCATGGTTCCTTCAGTCGTCCGATTCACCAGGCGCAGATGCTCGGGGTCTTGTGGCAGTCGTACTGCGTCGGCGGCGATGTCGACGACTGTCCCGAAGAACAGCCGACGCACCGCATCGCTCCCAGTCGGTTCGCTTGCCGCCGGGCCCGTGACGATGCCGCGCAGGCACCATCCCGGCTCCTCATGTCCGATGAACCGTAGCCGATGGAACCCGCCGGAGACTGGGATGTAGGACTGCAGTTGGACACCGAAGATGCCGAGACGCTCCCTGACTTCGCGGCCTGCTTCTTCGAACTCATGCTTGTTGACTTGGCGGAGAAGATTCCAGTCCTCGCCCTCCTCGAGCTCGAACAACTCGAGGGCCAGCGTGTCACCGCCCACTGAAACCTCGATCCGGTCCAACGCGGGCCCGGCCTGGTCCAAGGTATTGAGCGTCATGCCCGGTACCAGGGGAACAAGCAGGCGCCCCAGATCGACGCGCCCGGTCCGGGCGTCGGGCACCACATCGATCGATCGCGGTGTTACCGCGCTGGACCGGGCGACGGAACTCGCAGGGACCTGAGCCAGATCTAGCCCTTCGTCCTCCACGACCTTTGCCAGCTCGGTAAGGCGGTCAGTCAGCGCCGTATCAGAAACGGAGTCGCGTGTCAGAAATGCTGTGATCGGTGCGAGGAGCATGTCCAGCGTGAAGAGCCTGTCGTTCGGGTCGCGCTGCGTCACGATCTTTGCCAGCCGCTCCGGCTCACCTTCCAACAGCGGAGGCTGCGATGCCGGTCGGTTTTCCAGCAGGGCAGCCATGGCTGGCCCCAGTTCCCGAGTCGGCAGTTCGTCCCACGCGTTGTCGAGGACGAAATCGCCAGAGAGGTACGTAAGAAGTACCTCAGCTTCCAATAGCTCGTCATCCGTCATAGAACGCTTGACGCCTGCGCGCAACCAGCCGTCCCGGCGGGCGGCTGTGATCAGGGTAAGTGCGTTCCCCACCGATGGCCTCACTGCCGCCTCCTCTTCCTCAGACCGCCGAGAGTCAATCCCACTATCAATCCAGTGGAAGTGACCGGATCAGCTGCAGTTGCGTCGGGTATGTGGAGGTCAGATGCTACCGTGGCGGCCGCCTCAGGAGCCCCTTCCCGAGTCTCGTTCCTCTCCTTGATCTCGTTGGCCAGTTCCTCATCTGCCGACGCGGTCTCGATTCCGCTCTCGGTGCCTATTGAGGGAGGTGCAGGGAAGGCGCCAGGATCGGGTAGCCCTTCAACCTTGATCCTTTGGCCGCCCGACTCCCATCGGTGGGTGGCGGCCATGCTCCCCGGTGGTGGACCCTCTTCACCTTCCTCGCCGCCCTTGCCCTTGCCGCCCATGCGTGACGCGCCCAGGTACGCCGCATCGTGGGCGAGATCGTCCCAGTGCCCCTGAAGCCCGTCACCGGTTGCTTTGATGGCGAGGCCGGCTGTGGTCACCTCAGGGGCAGTCGCAGCGATGAGATCGTCGGCGCCGGCGAGGCCGGCGGTGACGACGTCCAGGCCGGGGACCTCGACGGTGAGGACGGCGATGCCGTTGAGGATGGGGGCGAGGACGGCGGCGATCTGGCCGATCTCGCCGGACCATTGGGCGATCTTGCCGCCGGCCTCGGACAGGACCTCGCCGACGTGCTGCCACCAGTGCTTGTTGTGGATGCCGTCGGATTGAGCGTGATGCAGAGCCTTGGCACATTCCTTGCCGGCGGCTTCGAGGTCGTCGTGGGCTTGCCGGGCCTGTGCGGCGAGGGCGGCCAGACGGCCCTTGGCGTCGGACAGCGCCTTCTGGGCATTGTCGTGGGCTGTTTGGGCGTCTGAAGCGGCCTTCGGGTCGGTGCCGGCCTGGGCTGATTTCAGATCATCGGCTGCGTTGTTGGCGTTGTCGTTGGCGCGGGTGACCTCGATGTCGGCGTCTTGGCCCTGGCGTAGGGCGGCATCCGCTTTGTCCTGTGCGGCTTGCAGCTTGGGCCAATACGCGGCTAATGCGTCGGAGGCCTCACCATAAGAGACGTACAGCTTCTCCAGCCGGCCGGGTAGGGGGCCGAAGGTGGCCTTGAAGGCGTCCGCGGTTTGCCCGACCCACGCCAGCGCGTTGGTGTCGCTGCCGAATGACTTCAAGGCAGACAACGAGTCTTCGGCATCGTGGGAGAAGTCGCCGAACTCCTTCGCGAGATCCTGGATCGATTCCACGACGCCAGGAGTTGGATCCCCGTCCAGACCCAACACGTCCCACCCGTTTGGGCGCACCACTGGAAAGCCCCCGATTCCCACGCTTCGCCACCGCCATCCCTAGCAGTGTTCTGCTTTACCTCGACGCGTGACGGTGCACGAGTGTACAAAGACCTGCATGGCTTCCATAACCCCCGAGCGCGATCCGATTACCTACCGTCTTGCCTTGGGGGAGGATTGGTACCGGATTCGGCTGGATGAGCACGCTGAAGCGGACGTAAAGGCTTTCCTGGACGTCATGTTCGACGGGATCCCCACTGAGGCGGCCGAACAAGCCAGAACCCTGATCGCTGTCCAGTTCGCGACGTACATTGCCGCGGCTCGCGCGAAGCGCGGGATCGAACTGCTGGTGCCCGTGCCCAAACCGGGCGGGATGGCGCTGCCAGGCGCTGCCGTGCTGATTGCAGAGGTCGTGATCCCTACGGCGGTCGTGCCGGATCCGGCAGAGGTCGTGGCACGTGTGGCGCGGGACGCTGTTGCCGCCAACACCGGCTTGATTGCAGGTTCCGCAGCGGTTCGGATCGATCACAGCGTCGCTGATTCGGAGGTTCAAGCCGACACCGCGCCGCCGGCTCAACAACGCATCGAATACGTGATCGCGGTGCCGAACGATCCACGATGGCTGTCGATCGACTTGAGCGTGCAGGCCGTCGACGGGTTTGACGTGGAGCAGACGATCGTCGACTTCGACCAGGCGGTAGCGGGCCTCACATGGTCTGCAACGCACGCTTGATGTTGCGAGGGGCTTCTGCCGACCGCCCGACCGGGACCTTGGACCACCTTGGGGGGTTGACGACCTGGCTGCGGTGTCGGCCTGCTCGTCGGTCGCATACAGCAGTTCGTGGACCCGGTTGCTGCATCCCTGCTTCACTCCGTCGGCGTAGCCTGAACATGACCGCACGTGCGTAGCCGACAGGAAGCCGTGAAGACCGTGATCACCTGGGCAGAGCTGAGCACCGGGGAGCGCCTGAAGTTCCTTCGGGGTGAGGTGACACAGACAGAGCTGGCGGAGATGACCGGCCTGAGTATCTGGACGATCCGCAACATCGAGCAGGACCGGCCAGGGCGGTCAGCGACCATCGCCACCCTCATGAGCCTGGCACGGGCACTCGGCACGGACGTCGCCGTGCTTACCGGGCAACGCGCCCCGAACACCCGCGAGCGTGTCGACGATCGGCGGGCGTTGAGCGCAATTGACGACTGTCTGACCTCGCCCGACAACTTCCCGGATATCCCGGGCTTCGGCCAGTTGCTGCCCTCCGGCGAACCGCCGGCCGTAGCCGACTTGCGGGCAAAGGTGGTGTTGGCCTGGACGGATTACTGGGACGGCAACTACACCGAGCTAGGAGCGGTCCTTCCTGCTCTCATCGCCGAGGCGAAGATTGCGACGAACAGCTACGACGGTGAGCGGCAGGAACAAGCATTCGCGGTACTTACCGAGCTCTACCAGATCGCTGCTGACGCCGCGGTGCAGCTCGGAAGCCAGCGCATCGCGTTCGCCGCTCTCAACCGGGCGTTTCCCGCAGCCAAGCTGTCCGGCGATACCCTGCTCCTCTCCTCTCTGGCCGGCACCCTCTCTTGGGTCTACCTGCGCAAAGGAAGGGTAGACACTGCAGAGGAAGTGGCCCAGGCAGCGGCTGAAACCATTGAGCCGAGCTTCGGACGTTCCAAGCGCCCGCAGCTGGCGGTCTGGGGCAACTTGGTGATCAGCGCGGCCGTCGCGGCGTCACGGTCCGGGAAGGCGGCCAAGGCTGAGACGGCTCGTGAGTACCTGTCGATGGCTCACGCAGCAGCCCACCGGATTGGGCAGGACACGAACTTCTACCAGACGACGTTCGGCCCGACGCAGACTCAGATTCAAGCGGTGGGTGTGGCTGTGGCGACGCGGGATATCGGACGAGCCCTCGAGATCGCCAAACGCCTCGAACTACCAGCATCCCTCCCGAAGGCAGCTCGCGCTCGCTACCTGCTCGACGTCGCTCATGCCCACCTGCTTGCCCGACAGGAGAAAGCGGCTACAAGCACCTTGGTGGCCATCGACAGCTTCGCGCCGGACTGGATGCGACACCAATCGCTGGCCGTGCACATCGTCGAAGACCTGTACGTTCGCGAACGGCGATCCAGCACTGTGCGCCAGCTGGCTTCCAAGGTTGGAATTCAACCCCAGTAGGACGCCGGGTCATACTCGACATGCCAGGATGCTGTTACCGCTAGTACCACATGTCCCTTCCTGACCTGCGCGTTTCTTCTTACGGTCGTCGATGGAATCACTACCGACCGTTAGAGGATGCGTACTCATGAGTGATAATCCGCAGTCGCGGCGCCGTACGCTGCTATCGCTCTCCTTCATGCCCGACGAGGTCCCGAAGACCGCGGACAGCTTGGAGAGTCGGCGGGCTCAAGCCGGCCAGACGCTTCTCCCGACTGATGCGGCCAAGCCGCTCATGACCGGGAGCCCGAAAGCGCGCATCTTCGCCCTGGCCGAGATGGCCGATTTCAGCGAAAGCTTCGGGGCCTTGCTCCACATGACGGCGCTCCTGGTCTCCGACCCCAAGACGCTGGTCCCCACGATCGATGAAGAGCGCATTGCGTGGGACGGGCACCTAGACGGACTGCATGCTGCGCTGTTGTGTCTCGCCCGGTGTGAGCAGCAGTGCGCTCCCGAGGTGGCCGCCGACGCTGTGGGCTCGCTTCTGAACCAGGCCCGCGTCATCTTGCAGGAGCCGACGCCAGGCAGCGCAGGCCCGAGATCATGAGCTACTGGGCTATGACGTTCGACGGCTTGCCGGAGCGGCTATCGGATGTGCGGCGTTGCGTTCTCAAGATCTTCGGCGACGTCCCAGGGATGGACGACGTCGTGTTGGTCGTTTCAGAACTCGCGGCCAACGCCATTCGGCACAGCATGAGCGGAGGCCCAGGCGGGTGCTTCACCCTGCACCTGGTGGAGTTCACGGATGCCTGGCACCTCCGAATCGAGGATATGGGCGGGCCGAACAGCCCGAAGACTGGGAACCCAGACGACGACGAGGAAGCCGGTCGGGGACTGCCCGTGGTGGCGGCGCTGGCTCGGGCCTGGGGCGTGGTCGGTGACCGGAACGGTCGAGCTGTGTGGGCCGAGGTGGCATTCCCGACGCCGCGCCGAGCAGCCAGCTGCCTGTCGCTCTGGGGTCGTCGATGACGCTGCGAGTCGATCATGCGGCGGAACAGGCCTTCGCGCGGATCGTCGGTGCTTTGCGATCGGCGCGCGTGGATGCTGGCCTCTCCCAGGTGGCGCTTTCGTCCGGCCTGCCTGTCAGAGGTAGAGCGATCTCCGACTGGGAGAGCGGGATCACGGAGCCCACCTTGGAACATCTATTGCAGTGGTCTCGTGACCCTGGCTGCCGCCTGGTGATCGTTGCTCCTGGTGGTGACCCACGGCAAGGATTTTCATGCCCGCGGATCGGTGAGACCTGGGAGTTGTTCGAGCGGCGCCGGCTGGCTGCGCCGTTACGAAACCGTCGTGTTGCTTCGGGTCTGACTCAGGAGAAACTCGGCGGGCTCGTCGGCGTCAGTCGGGATTCGATCCAGCGATGGGAGCTCGCTCGCGTGCCTCCTCGGCCGATCGCGCTCGTCGTTTGGGCGCAGAAACTGGGGTACTCCGTCGACCTGCGGTCAGCCGGATACCTTCCGATGAAACGACTGTAGGGGAGCAGTTTGCTGCTCGGTTCAGGCCTTGTTGACGGCGGTGTGGATGCCGTAGCGCCAAGCTTCCTTGTAACGGAACATCATGCGGGCACTCATCGCGTTGACGACCTTGTACTCGAGCCGAGTGATCCGTCCGACCCAGAACGGGAACTTTCCGATCACGTAGAACGCCGATGCCATTGGCATCATGTTCGCAGTGATGTCGACCGAGCTTTCGACGGCGAAGCCGGCGTCGGCGAGCATCTCGTCCAGTACGCCGTGGTAGAGCTCCAGCCACGCTGGCATCGCTGCCTCGTCGCAGACCCGGCGCATCGCGGCGTTCGCCTCGGCAGAAGCCTGTTCGTCGGGGGTTCGAGAATATTCGAACATCACCAGCTTGCCGCCGGGCTTGAGCACCCGCGCGAACTCTGCCAGGGCAACCGTGGGGTTTGCGGAGTGAACGAAGGTTTCCATCGTGTAGAGGCCGTCGAATGAGTCGTCCTCAAAAGGTAGGCGATGGTAGTCGCCGATCTGGAAGTGAGTAGTCCGAGTGAGCCCGGAAGTGGCTGATCTGCGCTTCGCTTCGGTGATGTTGAAGTCGAGGATGTCGACGCCGGTGACATCCAAGCCGTGGCGGACGGCAAGGGCGCGGGCGACGTTGCCCATGCCGCAGCCGGCATCGAGTACCTTCGCGCCGCGGGGCAGGGCGAGTTCGGCTGCCAGGCGGTCTTCCATCTGCCTCATCGAGGCGCGAAGCGCCCACCGGGTCTGTCCGGGTTCGTAGTATCCGAAGTGCTTGGTGCCGCCGAGGATGAGGCGGTAACCGATCCGGGATTCGCCCCGGTCGTAGTAGCGCCAGATCTTCTTGAGGTTGGTGTCTTCGAGAACCTGAGACAACTGCCTACTCCATTCGGGGTCGATTTCACTGTAACAAGAACCCGACGACGGACCCTACGATCGCGGCCACATACTGCACGACCAGCGCGGTTCCGTACGGGAGGCCCTCGGAGGAGGCAACTGAAGCATAGATCGACAGCGTCGAAGACAATTGATCATTGTTCTCGATCAGAGACAGCAGAGTGGCGGACTGGTTCTCCGCCAGCAGGAGGTCGCCGGTGGAAGCCAGGGAGTCCAACATGCGAATCCGATAGCGACGCACGATCGCGTAGAGCGATAGCTGAGTGGCGATCCCGACCCAGAGGCTCAAGGCCAGCAACCACATGTAGAGGTAGGGCAGAAATGACCCGAACAGCGGATGGTCTAGCGCCCCAGGCACTGTGACGGCAAACGCTGCGAGGGCGAGGAACACCGCCGGGAACGCGTAGCCCTCAGACAAGGTCCGAATTCCAGAGGTGTGCGCCGGATCGTTCCAGCGCAGACGCAGCTCCCGTGAGCTGCGCAGCCTGATTATCAGCACGGGCGGGATTGCAAGCCAGTAGGACACGTTCACCAGCAGCATCAGTGCCCAGGTGCAATTCAGGAGCACCACGAATCCTGTGAAGGTGGCCAGCCACTTGGAATCGGAGGCGGCGTATCCAATCCAGAGGATGGTGGCGGCGAGGATCGACGGCGGTGCCTGCCAACGGTGTCGGACGGCCGTTGAGACTACCGAGACCAGGCTGTCCCGATTGGAACACGGCTCCAGTAGCTCATCGAGTGTGTCGGCCTTGAGCAGCGCGAACTTCCAGGACAGCACCGCCGCAGCGAACATCCCGCCATTGATCGTTCCGATCAGAAGTAGCAGCCAGGCGTGGTCGGCATGGAACGAGTCAGTGCCGCTGGCGCCGAGCATAAGAATCGAGACGACCGCCGGACCGTAGGACGGGCCCAGCCAGCGCACCCAGGTCTGCCAGTGACGAATCGCGACCTCGGTGACCGGGTGCCGGCCGCGTGGCAGCCAGACCGTGTAGACCTCCTGGAATCCCCGCTCCCAAGCGGCGGTGAAGCCGCGCCAGGATGGTCCAGGCGGCGGTGACGGTGGTGTGCGTGTTCCTGGGATCTGGCTGGTCACGGCTTCCCCCGAGGCAGGCTGATACCAGACGCCGAACGGCTCGGCCTGCGGCCACGACGCTCGGTGTCGATCGCAATCACGCCGAGTAGAACGTATTGAAGTTATGGTAAGTAAGTCAATGCTCTGCGTTACTTCGCGCCGGCGTGGAAATTCCCGTACCCAACGGTTTTCCTCGAGGGTGCTGGTAGCACCCTGTCCCCAGCATCGGGCCTGGTGCCGAGACCCGGTGAGACGGTGAGTAGTCGCCTCATCCTCCCCGGGTTACCGATCACGCGGACGGTTTTGTAAGCTCGCTGCCTGTCGCAAGGCGGTGGCGACCGGGGCAGCCTCTCGGTCCCTTCCGACCGCATGCATGAGCGACCAGAGTTCAGACACGGGGGAGGGCTGACCAATGGTGCGTCCGTCTGGTTGGGACATCTTGGGACTGGATGGGGATCCGACGCCGGGTGTGGTGGAGTCGGTTCAGGCTTTGGCCAAGCAGTTCGGAGACTTTGCGCACGATGTGGAGTCGGCGTACCGAAGCTTGAACTCCTTTGGCGGGGACGCAGCTGCACTGCAGTGGATCGGTCAGACAGCTGATGCGTTCAAGTCGAACTTCGGTCCCTTGCCGGGGCGGTTGCAGAAGCTGTACACGTCTTATTCCGAAGCCTCCGACGCGTTGTCGGCGTACGCACCGAAATTGCAGGCCGCGCAGGCGAAGGCCGATTCGGCGTTGCGTCAAGCACAGGACGCGCAGGTTGATCTGCAACGCGCCACCACCAACGCCAACACGGCTGAGGGCGACCTGAAGAGTGCGCAGCAGAACCATGCCGCCGCCCCCAACCCGCAGGCCGTCACCGACGCCCAAGCCGCACATGACAGCGCGCAAAAGAACCTCGACGACGCCAAGAACCGTATGGCCGGGCTGACCGCGCAGGCACACCAGGCCCACGACGACCGCATCACTGCGGCAAAGGAATGCGCCAAGGCGCTCCACCACGCCCAGTCTGACGGCATTCACAACAAGCACTGGTGGCAACACATCGGTGCGGACCTGGCCAAGTGGGGCGGGAAGGTCGCCGAGGTCGCCAATGAGATAGCACCGGCCCTGGACGTCCTGGCTCTGGCCACCTCATGGATTCCCGGTGTCGACGTCGTCACCGCCGGCCTGGCCGAGGCCGACAACCTGGTCGCGCTGGCCGGCACCGGACTGCAGATCAGCGGCGATGCCATGCAGGGCCACTTCGGCGACGCGCTGATGGGCGCCGGAATGCTCGGCGCTACCTTCCTCGGCGGCAAAGCCTTGGGTGCGCTGGGCGGAAAGGTCTTGGGCAAGCTCGGCGGTGAAGCCGAAGGTGAAGAACGCAGCCTGGTCGGCGACGAGGAGAACGCCGTTGGGGAAGAGGCCCGCACCGCGGACGGCAATCAGGAAGCGCAAACCGAGCTCGACCCGGTGGACGTGGTGTCTGGATGGATGCTCACGGATGCCACTGACGTGGAGTTGCCCGGGGTGCTGCCCTTGGTACTGCGCCGGGCGTACGCCTCTGGCTACACCACAGGCCGTCTGTTCGGCCCCGGCTGGTCCTCGACGCTGGACCAACGGCTGTCGGTCAACGAAGCCGGGATCCACTTCGCGGGGGACGACGCGCAGCGTCTGGATTACCCGGTGCCCGTCGATGAATTCGAGGTGCTGCCGAAGCGCGGCCGTCGTTGGCCGCTGGTGTGGGACCGGCAGACCGATGAGATTCGGATCAGCGACTCCTGGTCGGGCAAGACCTACCATTTCTCGGCGGTGCACTACCAGGACTCGGCCGGGCAGATCCGGGACCTGACCGCGATATCGGACCGCAACGGCAACCAGATCCGCATCGTGCGCGATGCCCACGGCACTCCGCAGATGGTCGAGCACCCTGGCTACCAGATCGTAGTGGACAGCGGCCTAACGGCGACCGGGCCACGTATCACGGCCTTGCGGTTGGTGGATGGTCCGGCCAGGTCTGGTTCCCAGTCTGAGGTGACGTTGCGACGGTTCGACTACGACGAGCGCGGCCGGTTGGTAGGCGTGGTGGACTCCTCCGGTCTGCCTTTGCGGTACGAGTGGGACGAGCAGAGTCGGATCGCCGGGTGGGAGGACCGCTCCGGCTACCGCTACGCCTACCACTACGACCACCTTGGACGGGTGGTTCGCGGCGAGGGTGAATTCTTGCCCGGGACGTTCTCCTACGACCCGAGTAACCAGACCACCTTGGTCACCGACTCTCTTGGGCACCAGACCAGGTATCGGTATGACGAGAACGGCCACGTCTGCGCCGAGACCGACCCGCTCGGCAACACCCAGCTCAGCGAGACCGATCGCGATGGCAGGATCCTGTCCCGCACCGATCCCCTGGGAAACAAGACCACTTTCGAATACGACGAAGCCGGTGACGTGCACCGCGTCATCGAGGCCGACGGTGCGGTCACGAGCTTCGCGTACAACGCACTGCACCAACCGGTCGAAGCAACCGGGCCCGACGGCGCGACCTGGCGACGAAAGTACGATGAACGCGGCAACCCGATAGCTGTCATCGACCCGGCCGGGGCGGTGACCAGGTTCGAGTACACGCCAACGGGTTCGTTGCTGACCAGCATGGACGCTCTCGGCGCGACAACGTGGTTCACCACCGATACAGCTGGCTTGGTCGTGGCGCAGACCGACCCGCTCGGCAACACGACACATGCCGTCCGCGACCACGCCGGCCGCGTGATCCAAGTGACTGACCCGCTCGGGGCGATCACACGATTCGAATGGAGTCCCGAAGGCCTGCCCGTCTCCCGAACGGATCCGAGCGGAGCCACCGTGCGGTGGCGACACGACGCCAACGGACGGCTGCTCGAAGCCGTGGACCCGATCGGCGCGATCACCAGCTTCGAGCCGGGACCAATGGGCACGTTGACGGCGCGAACCGGCCCGGACGGCGTTCGGCACACATTCCGGTACGACGGCGAACTCAACCTGCTGGCCGTCACGAAACCCGACAGCGGCACCTGGACCTATTCCTACGACGCAACCGGCCGCTTGGCGGAAGAGACCGACTTTGTCGGGCGCCGCCTCGGCTACTCCTATGACGCGGCCGGCCGCATGGTCCAACGCACCACCGGTGCCGGGCAGGTGGTCGCTCTCGTCCGAGATGACGTCGGCCGCGTGGTGGCACGGCACACTCCCGAAGGCGAGTACCGCTACACCTACGATGCCGCTGGACGCATGGCCGAGGCGACCGGTCCCGGTGACAGTGTCTTGGCATACGAGCACGATCCGCTGGGACGAGTCGTGGCCGAGACTGTGAACGGACACACGACACGCCACGCCTACGACGCTGTCGGCCGCCGGATCCGCAGAGTCGCCGCCTCGGGAGCCGAGTCGGAATGGGCTTACGATGCCGCCGGGCGCGCCATCGGACTGACTGCCGGTACCGGCCACCTGGACCTCATAATCGATGCCGCGGGACGGCAGACCCATCGTGGGTTCGGTGCCGACAGTTGGCTGATCCGACAGTATGACGGCGCCGGGAGGCCTGTCGGTGAACGCCTCCAGCGTGGCGGTCCGCAGGCGAATGACGGGCTAGGCGGTGCCAGCCTCACCGAGCCAGAAGTGATTCTCAGCCGGTCCTGGGCGTGGCGGCCCGACGGTGTTCCGATCGAGATCCAAGACAGCATTCGGGGCACTCGTCTCATCACCTCCGACACATCCGGGCGTGTCACTGCAATCAGCGCGCAGGACTGGAGTGAGACATACGCGTACGACGCCTATGGAAACCTGACGACCACCGGGAGAAGCGACGACGCGAGCAGCATGGGTGAACAGCCCAGCGCGAATCACCGCACACTGGTCCGCCAGCTCGGCCGCTCGCATCATGAGTACGACGAAACAGGGCGCCTGATACGCACCGTCCGCCGAACGTTGGACGGCCGACGCAAGACCTGGGACTACACCTGGGACTCCCAGGACCAACTGGTCGAAGCGGCCACTCCCGACCACGGCACCTGGCGCTACAGCTACGACCCGCTCGGGCGTCGTACCAGCAAACACCGGCTGGGAGCCGACGGCGCCGTCGCCGAGCAGATCCACTTCACGTGGGACGGCGCACGCCTGGCCGAACAAGCCACACGCGCCGACGACGGAACTCCCGTGGTCCTGACCTGGGACTACGATCCAGGAACCTTCCGGCCTGCGGTGCAGCGGCGACGGAGTTGGGTCGACGACGCAGACCAGAGCCGCATCGACGAGACCTTCCACGCGATCGTCACCGACCTGATCGGCACACCCACCGAACTCGTCACACCAGACGGCCGGATCGCCTGGCGCACCATGACGACCCTGTGGGGTCGCACCATCTCCACCAGCGCTGACGCCGGCCTGGACTGTCCACTTCGGTTTCCAGGGCAGTACTACGACGACGAGACCGGTCTGCACTACAACCTGCACCGCTACTACAACCCTGACTCCGGTGCCTACCTCACCGCAGACCCGCTTGGCCTCGGCCCGTCACCGAACGACCATTCCTATGTCCTCAATCCGCTCGCGTTCTTCGACCCGCTCGGATTGTGTGAGACCGCGGAGCACGGCGGCGCAGAAGCACCTGTGCCAGGCCTTGCAACGCTGCACTACTATCCGGAAATAGGTGCGAAGGGGCACTTCAGCATTGAGGTGACTGATGGTGCCAGAACTACTCATATGGATCTGTGGACGTTTCCAAGCCCTGGTGTCGTTCGACTCAATCCTCAGCTGCGTACAGCCCCGGGCACCTCGATTCCATTCGAAATCCCGGATACTAAGGCGGCTTTCAAATACATGGACGACACCCTTGGGCCAACAGAGTACGACGAATACAGCAACAACTGCCTGACGTTCTGCACGAAGACGATGTCAGCCGGAGGGCTGGACGTCCCTACCGACAAAGCCGCGATGGTCTGGGCTAAGAAACTGCTGATCGGAGGAAAGCCATGACCGCCAAGCCAGAAATCCGGGGATCGCAGATGCTCGGCACGTTGGACCAGATTCTGCACTATGACAACACCTCGTTGCGCGCCGTCGAGCTTGTGGGGCGTGGCATCAGTGCGAAGGCGCGATGCACGTTCGTCTCGGCAGAGGACAAGACCAGAGATTCGTCCGGCCTATCGCATGCAGAGCGGATGGCCGCCGTCGACAAGCTGATCGAATTGGGTGACCTCGAGGACGAGCTGGAAGATCTCTGGCAGCAGAGGCGCGCAGACGAGCTGACCGCCGCCGACTTCGATGCAGCACTGCAAGACATCGTCCAACGGCTCGAAGCGTGGCCGGCGCACTTGGTGAAACCTTAGAGCGACCTTGAAACGCAGGTCGCGACACCTGTGAGAGCAAGACGGCAGGCGACTTCAAGCCATCGATACCGTGTCGTTCCGCCGCCGGACAGGTTGCATGAAAGCCCCGGCTAAGGCGCAGTCCAGGTCCGGCTAAGGACCAGCTCGGCCGGAGGCGAGGAAACGCTAAGAACCCTCGACGACCCCCGAAGCAACACATCCACGTTGCTTCCGGGAGTTCGCTATGAGCACCACCGCCCACACGACCTACACCGCGACCCGTTCTTCTTCCCCGGCCTCCTCGCCCTTCTACGCGGTCGAGTGCGCGTTCGAGCGTTTGGCGAGCGGGCCCAACTCGCTGATCCTCGACGGCGCGCAGCTTGGCGAGCCGTTCCCCGCCGAACCCCTCACGCTGGACGCCGTCCGCAAGATCGTGCTGAAGCGGAGCAACCAGATCGGTCCGCGCGATCGCGTGTGGGTAGAGCTCGTCCGCAACGCGCGTGCCCACGGCGGAGACTGGACGATCGCGGCGGTCGGGATGGCGCTGCCGGCGCTGAAGTGGCTGGGCGGTGCGTACGCCAATAAGTACGACGGCCACCCCGCTGACCTGGACGGCGAGATTCTGACCGGGTTCCTGGAGCACCTGGCCGAAATCGACATCGACCGTCCCGGCATCATGACCCGGCTCCGTTACGCCGCTCTGCGCGCGGCACGGCGCGCGGTCGACCAGGAGATCGGATACATGCGGTCGGCCGCGGTGGCCGAGGCGATGGAGCCGCACCTGCCGTGGGGCCACGAAGACCTGGTCCTCGCCAAGGCACAGTGCGAGGGAATCATCAGCGCCGCCGACGTGGACCTGATCGGCATGACTCGGCTGGAAGACATCGATCTGGCCGAGGCCGCCGAGATGCTCGGCGTCACCCGGAACGCGGTCAAGATCCGCCGCCAGCGGGCCGAAGCGCGGCTGGTCGCATGGCTGCAGGGCCGGCGGGTGCCGTCGATGACGGACATGGCGCAATCGCGCGCTCGCGCTTGAGCGGGGTCAAAAGATCTCGTCCGAGGTTCTGTAGACCCTGCTCCAGCACGGCCTGCGGCCTTTGTGAGTGAGAAGAAGTCCTCACCGCCCTCAGGAGGCCGCCTTGCACTCCGACACCACCCATCGCCGCCAGGCCGTGCTGTTGCTCGCCGCTTCGGCCGCCGCGTCGCTGTTCGTCTGCGCCAAAGCACACGCGGCGACGGTCCCGGTCCACTCGCAGGTCCTGGCCGTGGCCACGATCGAGCAGGTCATCAGCAATTTGCGGACCTGGCTCGTCGGGCTGCTGGCCAGCCTGGCGACCGTGTTCCTGACCATCGGCGGGGCCCGCTACCTGATGGCCGGCGGCGACCCAGCCGAGGTTGAGAAGGGGAAGACCGCCCTGAAGTCGGCGGCCTTCGGCTACGCCTTGGCCGTCCTGGCCCCGGTCGTTGTCACCGTCCTGCAGCACCTCGTCGGCGCAGGCAGCTGACCTGCGCCGTTCGCTCTCGTTCCATCCAGTCCACGGAGACCACACTGATGAACCGTCCGACCCGCCGTGCCCTGACTGCGATCGCCGCGATCAGCAGCCTCGCCTTCACCGGGCTCAGCACATCCGCCTGCGCGGCCAAGCACACCGTGCCCAAGGCACACGTCATCACGATCCCCGCTCCAGACCAGGTCTCCGACGTCTTCCGCGCCGGCAATTGCCCGTGGCTGCAGATGCTCCAGAACTCCGAAGCCCAGGTCTACAACATGCTGATCTCATCGCCTCTTTGTGCCGACAAGCACTCGATGGCCGGCAACTGACATGAACCAGATCGCGTGTTGCACCGGCCGGGCGGTCAGAGCGCTGACGGTCGCCACGGGCGGTGCGGCCGCAATCGTGGTGATCGTCGCGTGCACGGCGAGGGCCGATCCAGGCCCGGCCCCGACGCCACCGGTGGTCGTCACGACGCCGGGCGCGACGCCGAGCCCGCTGACACCCGGCATCTACGGCCCGCTCGTCGGCGGCGGGACCATGGCCCCGCCGCCGCAGCCGATGGGCACCGATACGCCGCAGAGCTCCGATCCCGGCTTCTTCGACATCCCCGGCCAGATCGAGAAGGCGATCAACAGCTGGTTCGGGAATCTGGTGAAGTCTGCGCTTGGACCGGTGCTGAAGCTCGTGAGCTCGGTGCTGCTGTCCTCGCCGGATGTGAGCGACGGCCGGATCGCCGAGGTGTGGACAGGAACGCTGGTCACCGCCAACACGCTCTACGCCCTGTTCGTCCTGGTCGGCGGCGTCATCGTGATGAGTCACGAGACCGTGCAGTCGCGCTACAGCCTCAAACAGATCGCACCGCGCCTGGTGGTCGGCGTCATCGCCTCGAACGCCTCGCTGTGGGCGATCGAGCAAAGTGTCTCGCTGGGGAACGCACTGTCGGCCGCGATCCTGGATCGGCCGGTGTCGGCTGAGGGGATCGGCGCTCAGCTGACGTCGATGATCGTGGACAAGATCTTCTTGTCTGGCGGCGTTGGGACGTTGTTCATGATCCTGCTCGGCGGCGCTGTGGCAGTCCTCGGGCTGGCACTGCTGATCACCTACCTGATTCGCGCGGCGATCCTTATCGTGCTGACGGCGGGTGCGCCACTGGCGTTCGCCTGCCACGCTCTGCCGCAGACCGAGGGCCTGGCGAAGCTGTGGTGGCGCGGTGTGTTCGCATGCCTGGCCACGCAGTTCGGGCAGGCACTCGTCCTGATCACCTGCCTGCAGATCTTCTTCGACCCCCACGCCGACCTCATCTTCGGTGTCCCGTCGGACGGCGGACTCATCGACTTGCTGCTCTGTCTGTGCCTGTTCTTCGTCCTCATCAAGATCCCGATCTGGGCGACGCGGATCGCGCTGGGACGGCAGCCGCTCGGAGGGACGATGGCCAGCGGGCTGCTGCGGAACTTCCTGTACTACAAGGCGTTCATGGCGATGCGGGGCCGGGTCGGGCGCCGCCCGTCGCCGCCTCGCCGACCGCCGGGCGCCGCGTGGGTGAACCGTTCCCGGCCGGGTCCTCCTGCTCCAGGAGGTGGTCTGGCTCTGTTCGTGGGCCCGCGTCCGGGAGGGGCAGGACCGGGCGGCTGGTCGCCAGAGTCGCCGACAGTGACCGTGACCCGGATCTGGCCGTCATCACCACCACCGCCACCTCAACCGACGCCGCCGGGCCGCGCGCCGATGAAGCCGCCTCCAACTCCACCTGCGCTCCCGCCTGGCAGAAGCGCCCGGTTGGATGCCCGGCACCGGGCGACCGTAGCTGCGCCACCGGTTCGCGGCCAGCAGCACGGGCTGTTCCCGCCAGTGGCCAGACCGGTAAGACAGCCTGCCGAATCGCCAGTGGCCGCCTCGGCGTCCCCGCGCTTGAGCTCTGGATTCCGGAACGACGCGTTGTTTCCGCCACCGAGATCGCAACGAGCGCAGGCACCGCGAGCAGCAGCTGCGCCCGTCCGTGCAGCGAGTAACTCCACCTCCACGTCCTCGCCGTTTGTCCCGATGTTCGTGTCCGCGGCGGACTACGTCGAGCCGATGAAGAAACGCGGACCGAAAGCGCCGAAGGCAGCACCGCCGCGGCAGCCGCGAACCGTCCGTGCCTCGGCGCGCTGGCCTGCGCCCTATCCGACAGTCCTGCCAGAACCCACTGAGCCCGGAAAGAAGGCAGATCCCTCATGACCGACGACGACCTGCACGGCTACCGGACGGTCCGCATCCCCGGAAACATCGAGAAGGAGGATCAGATCATCGGATCGCTGACGATGCGCCAAGTGGCCGTCATCGGCGGCACCGGTGCCGTCCTCTGGTGCTTGTGGATGGCAGTCCGGACCTGGGTTCCAGCTCTATTGTTCGTGGCCCCGTGGCCCCGTGGCTGCTGGTGCTGTTCGTGGTGGCGCTGTCGGTGAGCATGAATAGGGACGGCGTCAGCGTTGACCGGCTGTTGCTGGCGGCTCTGAAACAGGCCGCCTCCCCGCGTCGGCAGGTGCCTGCTCCTGAAGGTGTTCGGAAACCGCCGACCTTCATCACCGCGGCGATGCGCGGTCGCACGAAGCCACCCGTGTCTCTGAACCTCCCGGTCCGTACGGTGACCGAATCCGGGACCATCCGCCTCGGCCCAGACGGCGTGAGTTCGCTCGCCGAGTCCTCGACCGTGAACTTCGCTCTCCGCACGCATGCCGAGCAGGAGGTGCTGATCGGCGGGTTCGCGCGTTGGCTCAACACCCTGACCGGGTCGGTCCAGATCGTCTCCCGCACAACTCCGGCCGACCTGGGCGACCAAGTGGCGCTGCTGCGCGAGCGTGCCGGCGGCTTACCGCATCCGTTGCTGGAGCAGGCCGCCCTCGACCACGCGGACTTCCTGGATGATCTCGCATCCCGGCGCACGCTGATGGACCGCAAAGTCCTCATCGCCACGCACGAATCAGACCCTAAGGCCGAGCAACGACTGCTGCGCCGAACCCACGACAGCTCCGCCGTGCTCGCCGGATGCGAGTTGAACGTCACCGTCCTCGACGCGGTGGCCGCGACCGACGTTCTCGGCGCGGCTCTCGACCCCGACCGATCCGCCACGACCAGGACAGGAGCCCCCCGATGATCAGCCCGGCTCCGACTGCACTCGGCGTCCTGTCACCTCGCTCGCGCAGGTGCCGCACCCGCGAGAACAGCGTCGACATCGGCCTGAGCCCGGCCAGCCTGGAAGTCAGCGCGAAGCGGCTCCGGATCGGCGAGACCTACGCCGCCACGTTCGCCGTCACCGGCTATCCGGCCGAGGTCGCCGCCGGATGGCTGGAACCGCTGCTCGCGTTCCCCGCCAGGATCGACGTCTCCATCCACATCGATCCGGTGCCCGCTCCCGTCGCCGCTGACCGGCTCCGCAAGCAACGCGCACGCCTGGAATCCGGACGTCGGGCGTCGGCGGAGAAGGGGCGGCTCGACGACCCGGAGACCGAGGCCGCCGCCGACGACGCGCGTGAACTGGCTTACCGCGTGGCGTGCGGGGAGGGGAAGCTGTTCGCGGTCGGCGTATATCTGACGATCGCTGCCGACTCCGAACATGAACTCGCCGACACCTGCGCGGCGGTGAAGTCGGTCGCAGATGGGATGCTGCTGCGCTTGGTCCCCGCGACCTTCCGCACCGTTGCCGGCTGGTGTTCCACGCTGCCGCTAGGCCTGGACCTGTTGAGGCTGCGCCGTACCTTCGACACCGAAGCCTTGGCGACGGTGTTCCCTTTCACCTCGGCCGATCTGCCGCTGCCGTCTGGCGGTGCTTCCGGCCGTAACGCTCCGGGGCCGGTTCTCTATGGGGCGAATGGCACGGGCTCGGGGCTGGTCGTGTGGGACCGCTGGGCCTGCGACAACCACAACTCCGTCGTCCTGGCCCGCTCTGGCGCCGGCAAGTCGTACTTCACCAAGCTCGACATCCTGCGCTCGCTATATCAGGGCGTGCAGGTGCTGGTCGTCGACCCGGAGCAGGAGTACACCCGTCTGGCTGACGCCGTCGGCGGAACGATCGTGGAACTCGGAGCCCCCGGCGTCCGGGTCAACCCGCTGGACCTGCCCAAGAGAGCGTCCGGTAGCCCGGACATGGTGCGGCGTCGTGCGCTCTTCGTCCACTCCGTCGTCGCGGTTCTGCTCAGCGCCGAGCTGACTGGTGGCCAGCGCGCAGCGCTGGATGCGGCGATCCTGTCGGCCTACGCTCACGCCGGGATCATCGACGATCCTCGGACTCACGCACGCCCAGCGCCGACGTTGAAGGACGTCGTCGAGCTACTGGCGCGAGCCGACAGCGCGGAGGCCACATCGCTGGCTGAACGGCTGACCCCGCACACGACGGGATCGTTCTCCGGCCTGTTCGACGGTCCCACGACGACGGCTGCCGACGGCCACCTCGTCGTGTTCGCCCTACGACAGCTTCCGGACGAGCTGAAGGCGATCGGCACCCTGCTGACGTTGGACGCGATCTGGCGCACCGTGTCCGATCCGGAGCACAGGCAGCGGCGTCTCGTCGTGGTTGACGAGGCCTGGCTGCTGATGAAGGAGCCGGCCGGGGCGCGGTTCCTGTTCCGCATGGCTAAGGCGGCCCGCAAACAGTGGGCCGGGTTGGCGGTCGTCACCCAGGACGCCGCAGACCTGCTCGGAACGGATCTGGGTAAGGCGGTCGTGGCAAACGCCGCGACTCAGATCCTGCTGCGTCAGGCTCCGCAAGCGATCGACCACGTCGCCGCCGCCTTCCGGCTGTCCGCAGGTGAGAAGGCTTACTTGCTCTCTGCGACACGGGGAAGTGGCCTCATCGCCTCGGGGACGTCCAGGGCAGCCTTTACGGCCATCTCGTCCGATCAAGAACACATTCTGGCGACTTCGGATCCGGCAGAGATCGAAGCCATGGCTGCGCGGAACCCGAACGCCATCGATGAAGAGGAGTCGCCGTGGTAATCCACACTGCCGATCCTTCGGCAGTTCCGGCCTCGCCGACCGGAACCGACCTGCGCGCCACTCCGCTGACACGCTTCCTGGAGGACCCTGGCGGCTACTTTTCCTCGTGGCTCGACATCATTGGCGCCTTCCTCGTGCAGTGGTGGCCGCTGATCGGAACGACCTTGGTGTGGCTGGCATGCGTGGTCACCGGCCTTCGCGTCGTTCTGCGCTCACGGCACCGCCGACTGATGGCCGCCGGGGCGCGCAAGATCGAGATCCTGGTACCGCCGCACGTGGAGCCGGGATCCGGCGCAGCGTTCTGGGCACATCTGCATGCGATGCTGCGCCCCGCCTGGCGGCGTTTCATCGACGGACAGCCGCACCTTGTCTTCGAGTACACGTGGACCGCCGACGCGTTGACGCTCGGCGTCTGGGTTCCCGGTGTCGTGCCGCCTGGCATGGTCGAGCGGGCGGTCACCGCCGCGTGGCCCGGGGCACAGACCACCGTCGTCACCCCGGCTCATGTTCCGATTCCGCTCACCGCCACGGCGACCGGCGGACGGCTGCGGCTGGCCAAGCCGGAGGTCCTGCCGTTGCGGTCGGACTATGACGTCGACCCGTTACGTCCGCTGTTGGAGGCGGCCAGCGGCCTGACCGGACCAGAGTCGGCCGCGGTGCAGGTGCTGGCGAGGCCAGCGACCGGCCGACGGGTCCGGCGCTACCACCGGAAGCTGTTGAAGCTGAAGCACCAGGCGTCAGGTGCCTCGGTCCGGGTGCCAGTTCGCACTGTCGTCTTCGACGCCGTCTCACCGGGCAAGCCGATCGCGCGGGCGGTCTCGCGCCAGGACCCGGTCGCCTCGGCGGCGTTGCGCGCGGCGGTCGGGAAGTCGACGGGCTCGCTTTGGGAGACCGAGGTTCGGTATGCAGTGGCCACATCGACTCCCGAGCCTCGGACCCGCACGGAGCGCAAAGCGATCAACCGGCGGCTGCGTGGCCTCGCGCACTCGGTTGCCTCCGCGTTCGGGATCCATGCCGAACGGAACAGTGGCGCCGCAAGCCGCTGTTCAGACCCGCTCGCACCTTGGCTTTAAGGTTCTGCAACGGCGGGGATCTGCTGACGGTCGCCGAGTTGGCTGCGGTGGCACACCTACCGATGGATACCACCGCCATCGGAGTAGCGCGGGCCGGAGCACGGGTCGTGGCTCCGCCGGTGCGGATCGCCTCGTCTGGCGATGAGGACCAGCTCAAGGTTCTCGGCGACGCGGACGCCGGCCCCGCACGGCGCGTCGCGCTGAAGGTCGCGGACGGTCGCCAGCACACGCACATCATGGGCTCGACGGGCTCCGGTAAGTCGACGCTGATGGCTCGCATGATCCTGGACGACGTCACGGCCGGGCGCGGTGTCGTTGTCATCGATCCGAAGGGCGACCTCATCGGAGACCTGCTGGACCGCCTGCCGGAACAGACCGCCGAGAGGACTGTGCTGATCGACCCGACCGACGACGGCCCGAAGCCGTCGCTGAACATCCTGTCCTCGGGTGAACCCGGCCTGGTCGTCGACAACGTCGTCGGCATCTTCAGCCGGATCTTCGCCTCCAGTTGGGGACCGCGTACTGACGACGTCTTCCGCGCCGCGTGCCTGACGCTGTTGTCCGCCAAGACCGACAAGGTGCCGACGCTCGCCGACGTGCCCGCCCTGCTGACGGACCCGGTTGTGCGGGAGCGTTATGTGCGCGCCCTGCCGAGGGATACGAAGAACGGTCGAGTATTGAAGGTGTTCTGGAAGGGCTTCAACGACCCTCCGGTGACCGCGCAGGGCCTCGCTGCGGCGCCGCTTCTCAACAAGCTGCGCGCCTTCCTCCTCCGCGACTTCGTGTCGGACATCGTCGCCACACCGGAGTCGACGGTGGACCTGCGCAAAGTACTAAACGGCGGAGTCTGCCTCGCCCGGCTGCCGAAAGGCGTACTCGGCGAGGACGCCGCGCGGCTGCTCGGCTCGTTCATCGTCGCCGCGACGTGGCAGGCCGCGGCGACGCGAGCCCGGAGCGAGGAAGGCGGGCGTATTGACGCTGGCCTCTATATGGATGAAAGTCACAATTTTCTCAACTTGCCCTATCCGATGGAGGACATGCTCGCCGAGGCACGCGGTACCGGCTCTCCCTGGTGCTCGCGCACCAGAACCTCGGCCAGCTCACGGGCGAGTTGCGCGAGGGGATCTCGGCGAACACCCGCAACAAGGTGTTCTTCGCCTGCTCCCCGGAGGACGGCCGCGTACTGGAGAAACACGTCGCGCCTGTACTGACCGAGCACGACCTATCGCACCTCGGCGGCTATCAGGCAGCCGTCGGTCTCCTCGCCGACGGCGCACTTGCGCCCGCGTTCACCATGCGCACCAGAGCACTGACGCCTGCGATTCCAGGCAGAGCCGACGCGATCCGTCGCCGAGTCCATTCCGACCTCGCGGCCCGGACCCGAGAAAGCGAAGGGCTGCGTGATGTCGCATGAGTCGAGCGGCAAAGAACAGGGACACGGTGGCGAAGGTCGCGGTCGCCGATCGTCTGACATCGCGTGACGCCGAGATGCTGCGGCTACTGGCCGAGCACAGGATGCTGACCAGCAGGCAGATCGCCCGCATCCTGTTCCCCAGGGAACGCACCGCGCGCGAGCGCATCGCTGCCATGCGCTCGTTCGGCCTCATCGAGACGTTCCGGCCGCCGTGCAGTTCGGGGACTTCGCCGCTGCACTGCACGCTGACGGCGAAGGCGTTCCGGCTGGTGGTCGGCGACGACGAGGCAGCCCCGAGCCGGCATCGGTTGGCGCGAGTCGGGACACTCGGAGCGGTCGCGATGGCGCTGCGCGCCGACTTGGCTCACCTTCGTGGAACCAACGAGGTCTTCTCCCAGCTGATCGCGCACGCCCGCAAGAACCCGGGATGCGAGCTGGAGGTCTGGCGTTCGGAGTGGTCCTGCGCACGGATCTTCGGAGGTCAGGTGCGGCCGGATGGCTTCGGCCGCTGGCGCGATGGCGAGGCGTGGTGCGACTTCTTCCTGGAGTACGACACAGGCACCGAGACTCAGGAACGGCTGCTGGCCAAGCTCGTCGGTTACGCGGATCTCGCGTTCGCGGCGGACGTCACCTGCCCGGTGCTGTTCTGGCTCCCGAGCGCTACGAGAGACGAGAACCTACACCGCCGCCTCGCTGAGCAACGAAGCGAAGTGCCGGTGGCCACCGCTTACGGCGATCCGACGAGATCCGAGCCGGCTGGCGCCATCTGGCGCCTTGCCGGGGCCGACATGGCGCGGCTGCCGCTCGCGGTGCTTGGGGCGGCGTCGCTCCGTGAGAAGGGCGGGCGCCAACGCGCTCATGCCGTCTGACACACCGACCGCTCGACGTGGAGGGAACGTCCGTGAGCCTGCCGAGTCGAATCGCCGCAGCATGTGCGGCGTTCTTTCTCCTCCTCGTCGTACTGGTGACGGCTGCGGCCTCCGCAGTCACCGCCGTCGCCACCCGGCCTTTTGACGCGCTGTGGCATGCAGTGGTCGGTGACTCGCGGCACCTTGAGCACGAGTTCAGCGCGCATCAGTACGTTGCGCTGGTCGCTTCGGCTGAGGCCCACGCGCCGACGCGAGCGGCTGCGCAGGTCGTGGCGTTCGCCGCCCGACGGATCGGGATGCCATATATCTGGGGCGGTACGGGACCTGCGGGATACGACTGTTCGGGGTTGACCCAGGCAGCGTACGCTGCAGCGGGAATTGACATTCCAAGAACTGCGACGGAACAATTGAGGAGCAGCCCCACAAAATCGCTTTCACGACTCCGTCCAGGAGATTTGGTTTTCTACGGAAGTCCGACCTTCGCGCACCATGTCGCGATCTACCTGGGCGCTCTCGACGGAGCCGGCGTTGTGCTGGACGCACCGCGGCCCGGCGAAGTCATCCGTCTGGATCCGCTCGCAGCCGGTGATCTCCTGGCGGCAACGGCGCCGGCGGGGTGATGCCCGCCGACTTCCTCGCCAGTTCGGGGGCCGCTATGGGGGCCGATATCCCCGCCGCTGACCGCCCGGCACGCATCACCTGAATTGGCAGGTCAGTGACGGTATAAGGTCGCCTGCCGCTGCCCGACGGATCGTGCATCCCACGATCTATCGTCGTCCCGCGTCGCGGCGTGCGTGGCCCATTTCGTTCCTCTCGGCGGCTTCCGGCCCGCCTACCCCTACCGACCTTCCTTCTTTCACGCGCCAGCCGTGTTGGTGAGCCCTACGTCGTGCTCGGCCGTTCGCCGGCGCGACCGGTCCGTCGGCCGATGACCATTGCTGTCAGAAGTGCGAATTCCCAAATGCACTCCGATGGTCGTCTCGTGAGTGCGGTAAAAGGTTCTGTGAAATCGGTAGGCCGAATGGGTGGCAAATGGCCGCTTTGGGCTGGACTCGAGTTAATTCATCGAGCGACAATGGGTACATAAGGAAGTGAGGGGCGAAAACGCGAAAGCGTCAATGGCTTTCAAGGCCCGGCAGGCGCGGCAGCCACCGCACCCGCCGGGAAGCAGGACCACAACCCATCCGCCCGACCCATCACGATCAAGAGGAGCGTCATGGAACCTGACCTCATTCTCTCGGAACTCCGAGAGCTCGCGCGCAACGCCACGCGGACCGTGCAATCCTCGTTCGCCTGCTCTGACCCCCAGTGTGTGCACCGCGAGCACGCCGAAGCCCTGGCGGTCAGGTTCACGGCTCTTGACGCCGACCTGACCAACGGCGGCCTCATCCCCATGGCGTGGGCCGGTGGCCCTGACTTGCCCGAGCCACGCCTCTCAGACGACACCCTGTAGGCATCGCCAGCGTGCCTACAGCGGCGCGCCCCTGATCCGGCCGCCGAGCCGCAATCCCACTCGCACTTACCGGCCCGGCGGCCGCGCTTGAAACCCCTGATTCCACCGCCCTGGGGCGGAGCTATGCCGGAAGCCGGCGGCCTGCCACCTGCGTAACCCCATCGAAGAGGAGCCATCGTGTCTGAGTCCGTGATCGACCCGACCAACGCCAGTACCTTCGCCCGCGACCGCGCCGAGGGCATCACCGGGATGGACTTCGAAGCCCTGTCCGCCTTCGCCGACGGCGGTGACCCCTGCGACCCGTTCCGACTGTTGGCCGGGGAGATCGTCGACGCGGTCGGCTGGGCCGACGAGGCTGAGGCCGGTTACGACCGGTTCCTGATGTTCGCCTCGGCGGCGATCGATACCGCCCGCCGGTTCCTGGCCGAGTGCGGATCCCCGGACGACCCGGCCAACCTGTACGGCGAGATGAACAACGTCGCCACGGCGGCCGACGAGGTGAACGCTTCTCGGTCCGCGCTGGACGCCGCCCTGGTCGGTTTCCAGATCGCCGCTCACACCGTCGGCCTGGACTACGGCGACCTCGGAAGCCACGGCGACGCCGCCGCTTGAGTGAACAGCGGGTGCCGGGCCGACGCCCGCCTGGCACCCGCCCCGGCCCCGGTCACTCAACCCCTGATCAGCACTCGTTTCCCGGAGGAATTCCTATGCCAGCTACCACGCCCCGCACGCCAAAGGTCAAATACCACCCGGCGGTGGACGCGATCCTGATCCGCCAATTCGGCCCCTACATGACGGTCGCCGAGCTCACCCGTGCAGCCGACGGACACCCGGCCGCGATCGTCATCGAGCTGCTGCACGCCAACGCCTGCCGCGTCGAATGGGCCGCCGAGCGGCTGGAGGACCAGATCGCTACGGTCGTGAGCGACCTGACCAGTGCCGCGTGAGACATCCCATACGGCCTGATGGTGGAGGTCCCCACCGGCACACTGCGCGACATCCCGGCGCTGGTCGCCACCTACCACGAGGCACTGCTGAATCTGGTGGGGACCGTCGCCAAAACCGCCTCGATGTTCCGAACAACCCCGGCCGCACCCCCGACCAGTGAGGCGGAGGCGTTGTCATGACGACCGTACTCGCTTGCGCCTGTGGAACAGGCGAGCCTGGCACCGTCCTGGACCTGCTGGTCGGAGATGGATGGTCCTGCGACGCCAAGGGCAGCAACGTCACCGCCGAATCGGCCGACCACCGGCTCAAGGTCCAGTTCCGTCCTGAACGGACGCCAACCGTCCCTCGACAACCGCTGTGGCTCATCGACTACCGGCCGGCCGACGGCGATACCGGACGGGCATGGCGAGCCACGTTCACCGACGACACGCCAGCCGAGCTCATCGCAAACTTCTGCGCGCTACTCGGCGACGCAGTCGAACTAGACGACGACCGCGCCTGACGCCCGTCACAGACCGCCGGGCGGGCGCTCCGGCTCCCGCGCCCGCGCCCGCCCGGCCCTATCCGACAAGGACCCGCGAACTATGACCCCCTACGCCCCACTCCCGACTGGCAGCACCGCCGCCGACCTCCTCGCCTGGTGGCGACAACGCGCCCGTACCGACCGCGTCGCGACTGGCTACTACACCACCTGCCGGATGGCTCTCGCCGAGCTGGGTCCTGAGGCTCGGCTTCGCGAAATCAACGCGCTCACGCTGCACGCGGATGATCTCGTGCGCTTGGCGGTGGACGGTTGTTGGTTCGGGCTCTCCGAGCCATCGCGTCACCACCACACGCTCCGCCTGCGGCGCGCACTCGGTCTTTTCAGCGCCGCCCTCGGGATGCAAGGCAGCGCACCTGCCACGACATCCCGTCCCGACACCCGGTCGGCTCCGACTCCGCCACCGAACCCGATCGTGGTAGACAACGCTGAGGGCTACGACACGGCGGGCGCCTCACCGGAACTCATCGCCTACCTGGCCTCTGATGAGGCCGTGATCTCGGCTGCCATCGCAGCGCTCGACGCTGCTGCCCTCGAGGCCGCCTCGACGTCGACCGAGAACCTGGCCGTGCTGAGTGCAGCCGTCTCCGCGTTTGAAGCCGCCCTCGCTGAGGCAGGCGTTGCCTCCGCACGTATCCCCGCTGCGGCAGCGGCCCTGATCGCGTACATCTACCGCAACGCCAGTTCCCCCGACGCGCAATAGGCCGAGAGACGAGCTCGTCAAGCGATAGGGTCGGGCGCGGTGGCTCGCACCGCCTGCACGGCCTGCTCCGACACGTCAATCCGCTCCAGCAGTTCTGCTGTCATTCGCCGAGCCTCGATCGTCGTGCCGATCGAGGCGGCTATGACCGCTGAGCACAGCAAGACCTCCAGAACAGCCCAGGCCCTCAACTGGTCATCGCCGTTGGCGGCGTTGTGGAATGCGATGTTCAGAAAAATGATCAAGAGATAGCCGACGGTTTGCGCCCATTGCCAAACCTGGAAGGTCTTGCTGCTCGGCATGCCGCGGAACCAGCCCAGGCCGATCTCAGGCCGGGTGAGCGCGTTGGCGTTTCCGGCATCCATCCATTGGCGCTGGAGACGTGTGAGCAGCACTGCGCTGGCGATGGTGGCCCAGAAGTCGATCTGCGTCCACGTTCGGTAGGTGTTGATCGTGTCGATCGCGGTGAGGTCGCCGTTCCGTAGATCACCGATCGCAAAGTAGCTGAGCACATAGAGCACGGCCCGGGCGCCAAAGACCACCGTGTTCGCCACCACGGTCCCGGCGATGAATATCTTCAGCGCGCTGTCCATCGGCACCCGGCCTGCGGTTACTCGCGCCTTGGCGCGAGTGCAGTAGCGGCACGAACCGTCCGCAGCGTGCCATGGCGCGATACGGCATTCCGGGCACTTGGTCACGCTGTTCCCCCACCCTCTGACATCGAAAAGAGCAGCGAGAATCTAAGGCTTCTGAACTTCTCAGGTCAACGCGCGGTGCCGTGCCGCCAGCCGAACTCGGAACCTTCCAGTAGGAGAAAGAGAACCCACCCGATGACTCACGTCCCGGACCAGGCCGGACGCGTCACTGTCCCGGTCAGCCGTTACGCCGCTGCCGCCGTCCTCACCACGGCGGTCGCCGGAATCGTCGTCGTCGGCTTTCTCGGCTCGTACGGCCCGCTGCGCGACGCTTTCCTCGCGATCCATCAGAGCCGGTCCGCCTCCGCCCGTGACCCGCTGGCCGTCGACGGCCTGATCGCGGTCGCCGTCGCCTCGGCGATCTGGCTCCGCCACGAGGCGGCGGCCCGGCGGTATGCGCTGACGGTCGCCGGCGTGACGACCGGCGCGTCGCTGCTTCTGAACTTCCTGCACGGCGAGGGCGTCATCCAGCCCGGCGGCGTGGTCCACCAGCCGCTGCACCCGCTGCTCGTCTTCACCATCGCCTCGCTGCCCGTCGCAGCGATCGGCTTCGGCTCGCACTTGCTCGTCGCCTGCCTTCGCCAGCTCGGATCGACCCGGCCGCAGGACGTCGTCCTGGGCGGAGACGAACGCCGTGAGCAGAACGCTGAGCGGTCCGTTCCGAAGAACGATTCGTGCCAGGACGTCCTGAGCAAGCAGGACGACTCGGCCATCCAGCCCGCAACGGCCCCTCCCGTCCGGAAGACCAAGTCAAGCCATCGTCCCCGTCCGAAGCAGGACGTCCTGCCGCCACCTGTAGCGCCACGTCGCGGTCCGGACCAGGAGTTGGTCGTCCGGGGCCGAGCCGCACTGGCTACCCTCATCGCGGACGGAGTCAGCCCTTCTCGGGACGCCCTGCGTGCCCGCATGGGCGTCGGCAACGGCAAGGCGAGCGCGGTGTGGTCCGTCCTCCAGGACGAGGCCGCGGACCGTCCTGGTGACTCTGCCGTCCTGGAAGAGGATCGAGAACATCACCAGGACGGATGACTGGTTCCGGACCGGCGGTCGACCTGCGCGGCAGTATGCTGCACGGATGGCCCGCCGTAAGTCCCGCCGTACCAACCAGCCGGCTCGCGGCCCCCGGCACTTCCTGTCACGCAGCCCCGAGGAAATCCTCGAGCTCGCGAAGGCGCTGCGCCTCAGCGGTGATGAGGATCCCCGATCACGGGCCCAGGACTACACCGAAGCCGCCGACTATTACGCGATGGCTGGGGACGAGACCACCGCCGAGGAGCTGTACCGGGCAGCGATCGATGACGGCGGCTTCGTCGTCGGGAGCGCACACGCCTACTTCGCCGGATTCCTGTTCGAGCGGAACCGCGACGAGGAGGCGCTGGCGGTGATCGAGGCCGCGCGCAAGCTGCGCTTGGAGGATCCCGACATGTTCGTCATCGTCGCCGAGACCCTCCAAGAACATGGGTACCACCGCGAAGCCGCCGCATGGGCGACCCGCGGCTTGGTCGCACTGTTCGACAGCCTGGCCGGCATCACCGCCGAAGACTTGGACGAAGACCCGGACGGTGCCTTTCTCGCCACCGAGCGGAAGCGGGCGCGTCAGGCTGCAGGCTTGCCCGCCGACCACATCGACGACCTCGTCATCGCGAATACCGGATACGACGACCAAGCCGGGTGACGGGAGTCCGACCCCACAAGCGGCATGCCCGGCGCGTGTCGCCGCTGCGAGCCGTGGAGCAAGTGCGGGAGCATAAAGACCATGTCGAGCGACGCGCCGGCGGCAACGAGCAGCCGCCTGAGGATCCAGGACATCCCGCAGCACCTGCCGTTCCCACAGCCGGAGTTCGATGACCCCGGCGAATGGGCGCGCTGGATGGGCGAGATCAGCTATGAGTTGCTCGGCCCAGGCGTATGCAAGTGGCCGCCGGCCGGACACGACCCGAACGAACGCAAGTTCATCGCGACCGGCGGCGAGCTCCTCTACTGATGGCGCGAACTACGGAGCCGGAGCGGGGGTCTGGGCGACGATCGCGCTTAGCGCTGCTGCCGCGCTCATATGAGCGTGCAGTATGTAGCTTCCGGCCCGGATGCCGACGGAGCGTTGGTCGCGGTTCGCTGCATCGTCGTACGCTTTGGCGCTCTTCACCACGCCAGCGGATTGCAGGGCGCGGCCGATGTCGTAGCCGGTCATTCCGGGAGTGACGATCACCGTCACGGTCTGTGCGGTTCCGTTGCCGAAGTAGTCCGATGGGTCGCTTGCTGATGGCGGTGCCACCGGACCCTTTGCTGCTGGTGCACCGGGACGGGTAACGAGAACGACCAGGAGGATGGCGATCAACATGAGCATTGCCGTGACCATCACGACGAACCACCGAGGCACGGCTCCTCGGCCATGTCGCTCAGAATTCGTCATCGCGCCTTCCTTCTTGAAGATGGGTTCGAACCACGCCGCGGTGAGGGGCCCTTCTGGAAGGTGTCTACGGAAAGTGGTCTGCCAGGCGCTTGAACGCGGCACTGGAATCCTCGTCCGAGATCTTCGCGCCGGTCTGTTGCTTGAGCCAGTCGCGGACCGTGTCGAAGTCCTTGCGCCAGAATCGGACGTGCCAGCCGATCACGTCGTCCAGGAAGGCAATAGCGCGGTCGGAACTTCCGCCACCCGCGTTGTTCACAGGATGCCGGTCGGCCATGCTCCGCCTCCCGCCTTCGATCCGCTCGAAGCACCACAGCAGCGTGAAGTAGGCCTGCCGTACGTCATCGACGCTCTTCCCGGCTGGCGCAGCTTTGCCGAAGACGACGGCGCCCAGCAGATCGCGGGCCTCGGCGAACGGGCCGGTAGTCAGGTCGGCGTGCAGTGCGCGAGCCAGCTCGAAGTCCTCACGGCGGTGCTGGATGTGGGCCTGGCGTGCGGCGAAGCCGGCGGCTGCGAGCGCAACGAGCGCGCCCAGCGCGCTGCCGTAATCCCCGACGTTAGGCATGTAGAGCAGTCAAGCATCGCAGGGGCCTGCTTCGCTAGATGAGAAGCGAGGGTTTCGAGCCCGAGCAGGGCGAGGACCGCGATTGCCGTCCTCGCCCTGCGGTGGCCAGACGGATCTGTCCGGTTCGGGTGTCAGCCGGAGACGCGGACAAAAGACGCCCAGACTGTTTTTCCGCCCTTGCCGCCCAGAGCCGTTCCGTGGTCGGTCGCCGGTGCTCCGACGATGCGAAGCCCGCGTCCCTGCTCGTCGTCGCCCGACGGGACCTGGGGAACGGGCAGTTCCGGGGCCGTGTCGAATACCTCCACGAGCACGCGGCGCGCGAGCAGCCGGATCGTGAGCCGGACGGCTGCCGGGGATACCGGATCGGGGTCCGGGGGCGTGGCTGTCGCTGTGACCGCGTTGGTAACCAATTCCGAGACCACCTGGCAGACAGCCCACTCGAGCTCGGACTGTCCCCAACGGCTGAGAATGTCGGCGGCGTGTCGCCGCGCCCAGGCGACGGCGGTCGGTTGAGCCGCTACGACCAGGACACTGATCTCCTGGTGGCTGATGACCGGGTTGGGCGGATGGGTCGGCCTCGCGAGCGCGACGCCGATCGGAGGTATCGAAGTACTCTGGTCCTGCATGGAAGCTCTTTCCTTCCGTGCTGGCCCCGGGCCGTTCGCAGCGGCGTCGGGGCCGCCTGTCGTGATCTCTTACTCAAGTCGTCAGACCGGGTCCGGCCTATTTGCCACGTAGCGATACCGCCGCGGCTTGTCAGATGTGCGCTCGACCACCCCCTGCTCGGTCAAGGTGCTCAGGCAGTTGGCGACGGCTCCCGACGAACGCCCCCCAAGCAAGTGACCGATCGAGGTCGGGGTGAACTCAACCTGAGGCCGTGACGCGAGCAGCTCGACCACCAGCGCCCTCAGACCGCCGGATGCGAGCCGCCCGGTCATCAACACGGCTGCCGGCACTACCGCGAGCTCTGTCTCTTTCTCGCGCCGGTAGTCCTCAGTCTGAGCAGAGCCACCACCCACCTTTTCGACTTCTGCCTGCGGGTTCTCGGCTGGGCTGTGCAAGGCGGTGTCCCCAATCGCAGGTCCCTGACGGGCAATGGCCGTCGGCCGCCAGGTCGCCGCACCACGCTTACCGTCGCTCGGCTGATGCAAGGTACGGCGCGCCAAGCCCATCCCTTCCAACAACACGAGCGCCTTGGCAGTCGTCGACCCGCCGGTGCCGGCCATGTCGGCGAGTTCCTTGGCTGTGCTGTCCGGCCTACTCAACAGCGCACCGAGAACCGCGGCCTGCGCGTCGGTGAGGACAGGATGATCGAGCGTTTCGGGCATCGGTGGGAACCCCTTCCTGTCAAACAATTCGGCGTTGCGCGCGGCCTGGCCTGTGGTGCGGGTCGGCGGACCAGGCCGCGCAGGACCATGGACGCTCGACTTCACGACGAAGTCCAGCAAAATCCCGCTCTTGGGGCGATATCGACCGGTACGGGTGACTGTGACGAAGCACGCTAGTTGGCGGTGAGGCTGGATAGCTGGCGTCTTCGACGCACGGTAGTCGTCCTCCTTCGGGTGGTGTTTGTCCCGTCTCGTCGGAGTTGGCCGATTCTCACGTCATCGTCACGGAGCCCTGCGCGGTCTCATCGATCTGTGTCGATGCCTCGTGATGTGTCCCTTCTCGCGTGACGTTGTCGTTGTCTCAAGTCACGTTGTTGGATTCGCGGCTGGTCTCAGGATTCGTTGCCGGTCGGGGCCCGGACCGTTTTCGGTGTCTCATGTGACGTTGTCGCCGGGCGGGCTGGGCGCTGTCGTGGCTGTCGGTGATCAGGGCTCGTCTCGGGTTCCGCTCCCTCTCACGAGTGGTTTGATCCGGCCGGCCCGGCGGACGCCGAGCCCGATGACGAGGCGTTGGCCGCGCGTTGGTGGGCTCAGCATCGGATTGAGTAGCTCCGCCGGGTAAGTTGAGTAGTCGAGCCCTGGGCCAGGACGGCGTCCTCCGAGAGGGTGAAGCCATGGAAGCCAAGCCTTTCGCATGGATCGCCCGCCACCGCCTTCCGGTGATCCTGACCGTCACCGCAATCGCGGTCGGTGCCATCGGAATCCGGATCTACCTGCCGATCGCGGCACGGGATCGGATGCTGCAACACGGCGACGCCCTGCTGCAGGCGATGCCGACCCCGGCTGGCGGACACCTTCAGGACCGTTCGTCCACCCGCCGCTCCGGGTGGTTCGACCAGGCGATGGCCGACTCCCCGGTGACCCAGGACAGCTGGGACGCCACGTTCGACGTCGACACGGTGGACTCCCCATCGCAGGTCGCCACCGCATACGCGGCGCAGCTTTCGCAGGCCGGATGGAACCGGGACGCCGCCTGCGTCGCGAAAGGCGCCCCGGACGGCGTCTCGACGGACGTCATCGGTGTGGTCCACGCCTACTCCGGCTGTTGGACCAAAGACGGGTTCAGCCTCGATGCGACGGTCGATACCGAGCTGCAGGCCAGTGGCTACCAGGTCTTCGTGACCATGACCGATCCGCCGTACGGTGGTTCGTCAGCAACCTGACGGGGGGCGGCAGGCGCAGCCTGGTCGTCGTTCGAGAGAGTGAAGGTATGGGGGACAGGCCTTACTCCTGGATCGCGGGTCATCGCCGTCCGGTGATTCTGACCGTCGTCGCCGTAATCGCCGTCGGTGCGCTCGGGGTATGGATCTACTCCCCGATCGCCGCGCGGGATCGGATGTTGCGGCGTGGCGATGCGCTGGTACAAGCCATCCCGGCTCCGGCCGGCGGACACGTGCTGTACCGCGTGTCCACTCGGCGGGACGGGGTAACGGGTCTGCCGTTCACGCATTACCCGGCGTCCCACGACACCTGGGCCGCCGGCTTCGACCTCGATACGGGCGACTCCTCGGCGCACATTGAGTCCGCATACGCAGCTTTACTCGCTCAAGCGGGATGGCGTCGGGATCCCGTCGGCGCTCAGTCCGACTGCTGGACCAGGGACGGGTTCGGCATCTCGGTGTCGGTCAACGATGGACTGCACCCCGGTGAGGTCTGGCTGGACGTGAAGATGAGCGGGTTGCTGTGTGGTGCGGACTCGTAGTCCGGATGCCACGTATCAGTGCAGCGCCTCATCCGCCGGGCTGATCCGACCGCGAACCGCGTGAACAGCACCTCCAGCCCGCCCCGACCCAAAGGCGCCCAGGTCGAAGACCTCCGACAGCAACATGATGCAGGCGCCTCCGTCCCCCAACTCGCCCGCAAGTTCGGAATCGCCAACGCGGCCGCCTACCGCGCCCTGCCTGACTGACCCCGAAACCCGCGGCACCGACAACACGAACTGAGACGATCCCGCCAATCCACACCCGAACGGCAATCGGAGGTGAGACAGGCAACTCAGCCCGTCTCACCTCCGATTGCATCCGCCCAGGTCACATCACTACTCACCGGCAATGATCGATTGAGACGGGACATGATGCAATACGCATATGGAGCGCGTCGAGGTCGAGCTGTTCACCGACGGCAGCAACAACGCTGTCATCCGCATGCCCGGCAGGCAGTTTCCGGGTGTGCTCATCCAAGGCGACAGCCTGGCGAGCCTACGGTCCGACGTCGCCGAGATTCGAGATGCATGCCTGGCCACCGACGCAACCGAGGCGCTAGAGGCGACGGAGTCCCTTCTCGAAGATTTTGATGCGGTCATGCTTCGCTATACCGACGCTCTCGAACGTCACGGCCTCCGCAAGCCGTTCTGAAGATCAAAGGAAGTTGCCACCTTCCGTGAGAGACGTAGGCCGAGACCGTCTCAACGAAACTGGCATCAGCGCAGCTAAGCTTCCACGTCAAGCCGACCTTCGCTGAGACGGAACAGTGTTGTTGCGTGACTTGCTCGGAGCGCGGCGCTCGTGGGAATGGTCGGTTGATCCGTTCTTGTTCCCTTCGCTGCGGGGGTCGGGTGTCCGGGGTAGTCCCCCGCGAACCAGCCACCACCCCAGCCCGCATTTCCCGGATCGCTGTCGCTGGCCGCCTCCAGAAACCGCAATGCGTGAACGCAGGGACGCCCGATAGCCTCGTCCAATGCCACAGGTCGAAGGCCCTGCTCCTGTCGAGTCCGCGATACCGGACGGCATGGGCCCAGTCGCCGACATGGCCGGCATCATGGTGGGTGACGTCCCCGCCTGGCTGGTACTCGGCGAGGACGGCGTGTTGAGCAGGTGGGCCCCGGGCCGGTCCGTCTTTCAAAGGCTGACGGCGATTCCACCGGCCGAAAGCGGGTCGGACAAGATCCGGCGGCGGCTCCACGCGTCACTATGCGGACGATTCGCAGCCGTCGTCGACGACTACGGGACCACCGGAACCGTCATCGACCTGTCGACCGGCCGCACGACCATGACCCTGGACGGCGGCGACTACTGCGAACACGTCGTACCGTTCGCGCTGGCCTTCGCCGAGCACGACGGCTCGCCCGTACTGATCCACCGCACGCGATGGAACCGGCTGGATGTCAGCGACCCGGCAACTGGCCGACTGCTCACCGAACGCGAAACACCCGAGCGCCGCAACCACGAGGACGAACCACCCCACTACCTGGACTACTTCCACGGGGCGCTCTACCTCAGCCCAGATGGCAACCAGATCTGCGACGACGGCTGGATATGGCAGCCCTTCGGCATGCCGACAGTCTGGAGTCTGACCGCGTGGCTGGACGACAACGTCTGGGAGTCAGAGGACGGCCCCTCGCGCGCCGAGTATCCGTTCCTGGAGGAATGGGACCGCGGAATCGCATGGGTCACCTCAAACCGGATCGCCGTCCAGGACGTCGGCGACCGAGAGCACCCGCCCTGCATCCGCGTCCTCGACCCGACCGCCGCGGGACCGAGCCCCTACGTCACATCCATGGCCATGCTGACGGTCACAACCTTCCCCGGCCCTGGTGGACGCTACTTCTCCGACGGGAACCTGCTGCTGGTCTCCGGCGAGACCGAACTGGAAGCGTGGAACATCGAGCAAGGTATCAAGACATATACAGTCCCGAGGTTCACCCCGATTCGGCAGCATCCGCACAGCCTGGAACTGGTAGAGATCAACACTGATGCGATGCGGCGCTGGGTCCCGCCCGGCCGAACTCGCTAAAAGCCGCCGCGAAATCGGCTACAACGACTGTCGTCAACCCCTGACGGCTCGTCGGGCCCGAGTCACTTGCTCGATGAACCCGACAAGCCGCCAACAAGCGAGCTTTACGACCGCCAACCACCGTGCTTCGTCACAGTGACAGCAACCTGGTTACTGGGCCAGGAGCGTGTGCTCTTAAGCGCCGGTTACGCGAGTGGGAGCTTTGTGGAATTACGGAAGTTCCGCGCTCAATCAGAGCTTTGACTAGTCAGGTCGGCAAAGTCGATAATCGACACGCGATGGGCCGTGATCTACGGCCTGAGCTCGCCGTATCCGACGAGGGGGCAGAGTCGGTGAGCCACGTTCAATCGTGCGACGGCGCGGCGCCAGGGTTCCATGAGGCGCTCATCCAATGCGGCCTACACCTATTGGGCCACGATGTAGCGAGCGACCGGCTTGGAGACGTCGTATGCGCATGACCTTGACGGTCGTCGACCCACTCCAGGCGGCGAAGGCAGACATCGTGCTGTCTGCCGACGGACAGACTCCAGTGGCGCAGATCGCTGAGCTCCTGGGAAGGCTGGTCGGCAATTCCGAGCCGACAGCGCCGTCCCTTTTCGTCGACGGGGAACCGGTCGGCCTGCACCATACGCTTGCTTCTTCGTCTCTGGTGGAAGGGGCGGTGGTTTCGCTACGCGATCCGTCCGGCTGCTTGCCCTCCGAGCCGAGCGGGGTTTTCGAGGTGCGCATAGTGGGCGGGCCGGCTGCCGGTCCGGTTCACCGCTTGGTTCCAGGCAGCGTCGACGCGGGGCGGGCGTCAGGCATGCAGATTCGCCTGCGCGACCCGGCGGTCCCGGACTGCGCGCTTCGAATCAGCCTCGACATGAACGGTGTGGTGCGGATCGCTCCGTTCGAGGGGGCCGTCGCCACCTTGGACCAGGTGCCGTTGGAGACACAGGTTGAATGGCCTGTGGAGTCGCAGGTAGCTGTCGGGTCGACGCTGATGGAACTGGCCGTTTACATGCGGCCGGATGCGGCGTTGACCTTAGCCGAGGACGGCAGCACGTTCGAGTTCAACCGGCCGCCGCGGTTGCTGCCTCCCGCACGGCAAACACGCTTCAAGCTGCCAGCTCCGGTTAGGGACGACCACAAGCGGCCGTTCCCGATCGTGATGCTCTTCCTGCCGATCATGGGGGCGGTCCTGATGGCCGTGATGATGAAGCGGCCGCAGTATCTGATGATGGCGGCGATGTCGCCGCTGATGATGCTGGGCAACTTCTGGCAGGAGAAGAAGACCGGTAAGAAGACCTTCACGCAGCAGGTCGCCGACTACGAGGCGAAGAAGGCGCGCATCGAGCAGGACGCTCGCGATGCCTTGGCCGCCGAGCGACGGGCCCGGCGCCGTGCTTGCCCAGACCCGGCGATGATTCTGGATATCGCCACCGGTCCGCGGATGCGCCTGTGGGAGCGACGCCGTGAGAACGACGACCATCTACTGCTGCGAGTCGGCACGCTGGATCAGCCCAGCGAGGTCGTCCTCGACGACCCCGAGCAGGACGAACACCGGCGCCAGGTGGCTTGGACAGTGCCTGACGCGCCCGTGACGATCCCGCTGCGCGAGCGGGGCGTGATCGGTATCGCGGGGGCTGCGGATACCCCCCGGGCAATCGCCCGATGGCTGCTTGCCCAGACCGCGACCTTGACCGGCCCCACGGACGTCCAGTTCTATCTGCTGACCGATCGTGATTCGCAGCCGGCCTGGGACTGGCTGCGGTGGCTGCCGCACGTACGAGCAGGAGCCGACGCCCAAGCAAGCGCTCTGATAGGAGTGGATGCGACGACCGTCGCGCAGCGCATCGCGGAGCTGAATCTCATTGTTGCCTCCAGGTCGAAGGCTGCGGCTGCCGATCAAGGTAGGCATGTCCGGTTCGAGGAACCGGACATCGTCGTCGTCCTTGACGGCTCTCGGCGGTTGCGCGCCCTGCCCGGAATGATTCAGATCCTCTCGCAAGGGCCCACAGTCGGTGTCTATGCCATCTGTCTTGATGCTGAGCAGCGGTTCTTGCCCGGTGAGTGCCAAGCAGTTGCCGTCGTAGACTCGAACGGTCTGCGGATCCAGCAGGTCGGGCAGGAAGTTCTACGGGGCGTCCGGCCGGACGCGGTATCGCCGGTGTGGTGCCACAGTCTGGCGCGCGGTTTGTCCGCCCTTCGCATAGTCGCCGAATTCACGGACGAGACCGGGATTCCGACATCGAGCCGCCTGCTGGACGTGCTGGGTCTGGAGCCGCCGACCAGCCAGGCTATTGCTGCGCGCTGGACCATGGGCGGCGAGACCACGATGGTGATGCTGGGTGAGTCCTTCGACGGCCCGTTCGGGATCGACATCCGCCGGGACGGTCCGCACGGCCTGATCGCCGGTACGACCGGTGCCGGTAAGTCCGAGCTGCTGCAGACGATCGTGGCGTCGTTGGCGGTGGCGAACAAGCCGACCGCGATGACGTTCGTGCTGGTGGACTACAAGGGCGGTTCGGCGTTCAAGGACTGTGTCCAGCTGCCGCACACCGTGGGTATGGTCACCGACCTGGACAACCACCTGGTGGAGCGGGCCCTGGAGTCGCTGGGCGCGGAGCTGAAGCGCCGGGAGCACATCCTGGCCGAGGCCGGTGCCAAGGACATCGAGGACTACGGCGATATCCGGAAGAAGAACACGCACCTGTCGCCGATGCCGCGGCTGCTGATCGTGATCGACGAGTTCGCCTCGATGGTGCGGGAGCTGCCGGACTTCGTCACCGGTCTGGTGAACATCGCCCAGCGTGGCCGTTCGCTCGGTATCCACCTGCTGCTGGCCACGCAGCGTCCCTCCGGTGTGGTCTCGCCGGAGATCCGGGCCAACACCAACCTGCGGATCGCGCTGCGCGTCACCGACGGGAACGAGTCGACGGACGTCATCGATGACCCGTCGGCCGGTTTCATCTCCAAGTCGACGCCCGGCCGCGCCTACGTGCGGCTCGGCGCCAACTCGCTGGTGCCGTTCCAGGCCGGCCGCGTCGGCGGCCGCCGCCCCGGGGCGACCGTCACCAAGGTGTCCGCTCCGTGGGGAACCCATCTGTCGTGGCCCGAACTCGCCATCCAGCCTCCGCGCGAGCCGGACCCGCCCAAGGCCGAGGACGACGCGGAGATCACCGACCTGAAGGTCCTGGTCGACGCGATCCGCGAGGCCAACGCCGCGATGCAGATCTCGCCGCAGCACTCGCCGTGGCTGCCGGCGCTGCAGGACACGGTGCTGCTCTCCGACGTGCCCCCGGTGCGCCGGCATGGCGGCCACGACCTGGCGCCGGTGCCGTGGGGCATCGACGACCTGCCCGCTTTGCAGGCGCGGCGCGCGGCGGTGCTGGACTTCGCCTCCCTGGGTCACATGCTCATCGCCGGCGCGCCCCGCTCGGGCCGCTCGCAGCTGCTGCGCACGATGGCCGGCGCGATCGCGCTCACCCAGTCCACGGCCGACGTCCACATCTACGGCATCGACTGCGGCTCCGGCGCCCTGCTCCCGCTGACCGCGCTGCCGCACTGCGGCGCGGTGGTGCAGCGGCAGCAGGCCGAGCGGGCCACCCGGCTGATCAACCGGCTGATGCAGGAGATCACCGACCGCCAGGAGGAGCTGGCCTCGCAGGGCTACGCGGGCATCGTCGAGCAGCGCATGTCGGTGCCGGCGGACCAGAGGCTGCCGCACATCATCGTGTTCCTGGACCGCTGGGACGGCTTCCTGGGCTCGCTCGGCGAGCTCGACGGCGGCGTGCTGACCGACCAGATCATGAAGATCATGCGCGAGGGCCAGGGCGCCGGCGTGCACCTCATCATGACCGGCGATCGTCTGGTCCTGTCCGGCCGCATCTCCTCCCTCACAGAGGACAAGATGTCGTTCCGGCTCCCGGACAAGTCTGACTTCGGACTCATCGGCCTACGCTCACGCAACGTCCCCGATGAGGTAGTGTCCGGTCGCGCGTTCCGGGCGGAGTCCGGCCTTGAGACGCAGGTCGCCTTGCTCGCACAGGATCCGTCAGGCCAGGCGCAGGCCGCTGAGCTGGCCACGATCGCCGAGCAAGCCAACACCCGCGACGCGGCGATCCCGCACTCGCGCCGCCCGTTCCGGGTGGACGTGCTGCCAGCACGCATCAGCCTGGCGGAGGCCTGGGCGCTGCGGAATGAGCGCATGGCGACGCGCCCGGGCTTTGCTCTAGTCGGCGTCGGCGGTGACGAACTGGTGGGCGTGGGCCCCGACCTGTTCGACGGCGTCCCGGCCTTCACCATCGCCGGCCCGCCCAAGTCCGGCCGCAGCACCGCATTGGTCTCTATGACGCGTTCTCTCATCACCCAACGTGCGTCAGCGGTGCTCGTCGCGCCCCGGAAGTCGCCACTGCGGGATATGCGTGGTCAGCCAGGGGTCCTGGCGGTGCTCGAGGAACCGGATCTGGGCGTCGAGGAACTGGAAAAGGTGGTGGCAGCGGCGCCTGGCCCCCTCGTAGTGCTCGTCGACGACGGTGATGTGCTGAAAGACGCCCCCGCTGGACGTGTGTTCAGCGACATCATCGCCAACGTCGCGGATGTCACTCGCGCGTTGGTGGTCGCCGGGGAGGCCGAGGAACTTGGTGTCGGATTCAGCGGTTGGCACACCGAACTGCGCAAGGCTCGGCGTGGCTTACTGCTATCGCCGCAAGGGACCACCGACGGAAACCTGATCGGAATCCGAGTGCCACGAGGTGCCGTCGGCGGACAGGTTCAGCCTGGCCGGGCACTGTTGCACCTGGGCGACGGGGCTTTGTCTACGGTTCAGGTTCCCACGCCCTGACGACGAGACCTCTTCGATTCGCTGGAGTCCTACTCGGCATCATCGCAAGCCGTTGTTGCTCTGGCCCGCTCGGTTCGTAAGGTGGGATGTCGGTTCTCTCACCCTGCTTGCCGGCCCCGACCAGAGCGAATCATTTGATGTTGACCATGAATCAGAGCACCGCGAAACTTGAAACCGTGAGATCACCAGGTCTTGGCGACCGTGTCATTTTCATGACCGGCCCATTCGAGGGCCGCGATGGCGTCGTCGCGGCCCTCGAGCCCACGTCCGAGCTTGCCATGATCAAGGTGAACGTCTTCGGGCACGACAGGGAGGTACCTGTCCGCCTAGGGGCCATCCGATTGGCGGACCCTACCGACTCGACAGTCGGTAGCGAAGTCGACCACGCAGGCACCCCAACAGCTCCGGCCAGCTGGCAGTTAACCCTGGAAATAGGCAGGCCACACCTTTTTGCACTGTCTATTCGTGATTCGTATCGACTGGCCGTCGAGCCGGATCCCACGATTCCCCCTGAGCTCAACGAAGTTGTGCCTGATTTGAGCGGCAGGATGAACACTTCGGATCGCGCGGCAGCCTCCACCGAGTGGGCGCGGTGGTGGTTGACGGTAGCGGGACTAGAGGGTGGCAACCTGGAATCGCGGCGGCTCATCAACAAGATCTCCAGCGGTACTCCTGTAGCCGACCCGCCCAAGCCAGAGCCAACGGATGTTAACTCGGTGCTCCAGCAAGCGATTGCCGAATGCCAGGACGATGCCCAGGACTTCGTGCGGAGGACACGCCGCCGCCTCATCGAGAGCGGCCCGCACGCGCACTTTGTTCATCAGGATATTGATGAGGTCCTCGACGGATTGAGCAGGCGCACCGGGCGCTCGAAGAATTCGTTTCAAGCGGAGGTCACCCTGATAGACGTTCGTGGTTCCTGGTGGACAGCTACGAGCTCTGGTGATGTCCAAGCTTCGCTTGCGGCCCTTCGCAGCCGACAGACGGTACTCAAACTGCTGAGCACCGCCTTCCGCTAGGCCCGAAGTTCGTCAAGCACCTTGACTCTTCAAACGCGTCCGAAGTTGTCGCGCGCCAACAACCCGACGAGGCGGCCGCCGGGTACCTTGAACTCGCCGATAGCGCGCTATGAGGCGCAGCAAGACAGACGTTCTGATACCGGGGGATTCAGGTGGCTACGTCTCGTTCGCAGAACTCTGCTGATCCTGCGGGCACGCCGACTTCGATATTTGCGAGTCCTCCCGGTGCCGCCGACCCGTCCGAAACGTCGACGGTGCCGTGGCAAGAGTTGGTTAAGGGCGTCCTTGCGCGGCGCTGGACGATCCTGATCCCTCTCGCTGCCGTGCTCCCGATTCCGCTACTGCTGCGGCATCGTCAGCTTGTGGCATGGCCGGCACTGGTCTTCCTCACAGCCGTGTGCGTGCTGCTGGCTGCAGTGGACCTGCGATACCGGCGCCTGCCCGCCGGTGTCGTCTTATGGTCCTATCCGATATTGGCCGGACTGCTGCTGATCGCTGCGCTGGCGCACCACGAGGTTTCGGCGTGGGGTCGGGCCGTGGCGGCTGCAGTCGCCGTCGGTGTGGTCATGCACCTGGTCCCGGACCGTGTCATCGGCCACGGCGACGCCAAGCTGCTCGGCCTCCTGATCATGATGCCCGCTTGGTTCGGATGGTCGATCGTGCCGCCGGCGCTGCTGGTGTTCTTCGTGCCTGTAGCTGCGGAGTCCGCGGCGTTGCTGGTGACTGGCCGAGCCAAGCGCGGTGACCAGATCGCCTTTGGGCCACCATTGATCGTGGGTGCCTACCTCTACCTTCTGATTACGGGCAAGAGCTGGTGAGGTCTGGGATGAGCCCGGCTACGGCCGTCGGTTTCGCATGGGTGCGGTCTGAAATGCTTAGGCGCGTAGAGGTGCCGATCGATTACTGTCGGGTAGGGTGTTCGCGCACGTCAGGTTACTGAGTTGGCTTGAGTTCGTTCGATTTGGGGGAAGAACGTGACAAACCACCGTCATGCCATCGCGGTCCTTGGTGTTGTCTTGAGCTGCGCAGTCGTGGCCGGATGCGGTGGCTCGAGCTCGAAGTCGAACCCGGGCCTGAATCAGACCCTGCCGGCGACGACGGGGGCGACGACCGGATCCTCGCCGACGGTGACGGCTGACGTGGCAGGGCAGGCGAAGGCTGACGCGTTGAATGCGTACAAGGGCATGGTCGCGGCGACCACCCGAGAGTTTGCCGTTGACTCGGCAGATCCTGACTTGACGACTTACGTGTATGGCACGGCGTTCGGGTTCTTCAATACGCTGCTCCAGTTCCGGATCACCAACAACATCGTTTATCAGGGAACACCGCAGTCAAACCCGGTGGTCACCGATGTCAAGCCGGACGCGACACCGCCGACGGCAACGATCACTGATTGTTACGGCGGTCCGAACTACAAGCCAGTGTTCGCCAGCGACAAGGCCGGTCACAAGAAGGGTGACTCAGCACTTGCGCCTGGTACTGCTATTGCCGCGCATCCAGTCACGGCTGTTCTGGAAGAGAAGGATGGCCACTGGCTGGTCATCAACTACACCCAGAGCGCTCCGGGCCAGACATGCTAGGTCAGCGATCACGAGCGGCAGCTTCTGCCGTCATGGCAGTCGCTGTGACTGCAGGACTGGTCTTGGCCGCCTCCCTGTACCTACCCCATACGGCTGCTGCGGCGCCGACCCCGTCGCCGCCTCCAAGCGTGAGTGGTGAATGCAATCCGCCGAATATCTGGGATCCCGGCACAGCTACATGCATCATCTCGATCACGGGACCAGGCTCTCCATCATCCGCCCCATCTTCGGCTCCCACGGGTGGCCAGGGCGGCGGTGGCACGCCGAAGTGTTACTACAACTCTTCGATCAACGGGTCTGTCGAGGTGCCGTGCTATGACAAGGGGTTCGGCGGATGGTACGACAGCACGGCCGGCTGCTATTTCAAGCTCATGAATCCTCAACCGCCGCCGAGCGACCCAATCTGGACGGGGCATCCGCCAGGCGGCGCTGTGTACGACTCGAAGTGTTATACGTACACGAAGACCTCGCCGATGCCTGTCGCCTTGCCATTGGGGCCGCAGTGGTTGGCCACGCCGCCGCCAAACGGCCCAGGGCCGACACCCCTCGATCTGGCTAAGAAAGCCGAGGCCGAGTTGACGCTCAACGCGCCGACGATCGGCACTGCCCCGATGACAGGTGCATCCGGGCTGGTCGGAATGCCTGTGTGGCTTTGGACGGAGCAGACGCCGCTGACGTGGGGGCCGCAGTCCAAGACCGTGGCTGTCCCGGGGCTGAGTGTGACTGCGACCGCCACTGCGAAGTCGATCGCCTGGGACATGGGTGACGGACATCAGTTCTCCTGCCCGAACCCCGGCACGCCATACGCGCCGTCCTACGGCGGGGCCGCTTCGCCGAACTGTGGCTACACCTACAACCAGCCATCCGGTGGCAATCCCAACGGCGAATACAAGATCACCGCGACGACGACCTGGCAGGTGTCGTGGGTGGCCTCGACAGGTCAGACCGGCACGCTGCCGCCAGTGACCACGCCGCCGTCGACCACCACCGTGAAAATCGGCGAGTTGCAGGTCGTCAACCACTAGCCGCCACGAACCACCAAGGAAAGGGTGCAGCCGCCGTGGCCGACACCACGTTCTATTCGAATCCTGCCGCCGGGCCCGTCATCCCGGGTGCGGCGCCGCGGGCGGTGCCGCCGCGGCGTCGACGCCCGGGGGTCATCGCGCTGTCGGTGGCTCTGATCTTGGCCGGCGCGCTGGGTGGGGTGCAGCTCTACAACAGCGTCGGGCACACCTACGAGGTGCTCGCCGTGGCCAAGGAGGTGCCCGTCGGCGGGACGATCTCCGCCGGCGATCTGACCACTGTGCGGATCTCGTTGGACCCTGGGATCAAGCCGGTTTCGGATCCGAGCCTGGTTGTCGGGAAGCGGGCCGCGGTCGGGCTGAAGCCGGGCACGTTGATCACCCGGGCCGAGGTCACCGATGCCCAGCTGATCGGTGCCGACCAGGTCCAGGTCGGGATCGCGACCACCGTCAACCAGCGCCCTGCCACACCGTTGAACCCGGGGCAGAAAGTGACGCTGATCGGCATCCCGGATTCCTCAGGCGGAGGCCCGACTCTTGCGTCGCCGGTTTCGGGCACCGTGGTGCTGGTCGGTCCGGCCGACTCTCAGCAGACCGTGGTGGTCGACGTCGCGATTCCGGCGAATCTCGCTTCGCAGGTCGAGCCGGTCGCCGGCCAGGGCAAGGTGGGTATCGTGCTGGACGGGGCGGGCAGCTAGTGGCTGTCATAGCTTTGGCCGGCTCCACCGGCGCGCCGGGGGTGACGACCACTGCGCTCGGGCTGCTGTTGACCTGGCCGCTGGCGTCGGTCGACCGCAGGGTCATCCTTTTGGAAGCCAGCCCCGACGGCGGTCGGGTCGCTGCCGGCTTCCTGGAAGGCCAGCTTGGCGGGCGCTGGTCCCTGCACAACCTGGCGGCCTCGATCTGGCAGGACACCATCAGGGAGACCTTCGCCCAGCAGCTGATCGATATCGGCCAGAAGGAGCGAGGGCAACGCCTCGTGCTGCCCGGTCTGCGCGGTCCGGCGCAGGCCCTGGCCATGGAGCCGGTGTGGGATCCGCTGGCGACCTTGTGCAGTTCGCTGGACATATCCGGTACCGACGTGATTATCGACCTGGGACGCCGAGGCGCGTTCGGCACATCGGCCGCGCTGGCGCTCAGCGCCGATGTCGTGGCGTTCGTGGTGCGGCGACGGCTTGCGTCACTGGACGACGCGGCCGCCCGCATCGAGGTACTGCGGCCGATGCTGGTCGAGGCGGGCAACGCCGACGCCCTGCGCCTGCTTGTCGTCGGCGACGGCCCCTATGACAAGAACGACATCGCACGGCAGATGGGCGTGCCGCTTCTGGCCGATGAGTTGCCGTATTCGCCAAAGCACGCAATACCGCTCTCGGATGGCCCCGCAAAAAGCATGGAGCTGAACAGCCCTCTGATGCGCTCCTATCGCTCGGCTGCTCATCGTGCCGTAGAGGTCATCGCTGAACGCCGGGCCCGGCTCCTGTACCCGGGCCCGAGCACAGGTTCCGGGGGTTACCGTTGAGCTCGAACAACGTGATCCGGTTCTCAGGGCCGAGCGCACCTCAGCCGGTCTGGCCACCAACAATGTCGCAGCCGGTCGCTGTCCCTGAACCCCCTCCGCCGGTGCCATCGCCGCCGCCACGGCCGCCCGTCGACCACGCGGTCGTCGCGAAGCTGAAGGCACAGATCGCTGCGCAACTGCAGGAGATCATCAAGGCCAACCCGAGGATCAGCGAGGCTGATCAGAGGCAGTACGGCCGAAAGTTGATCAACGATGCGGTCGGGCGGTGGTCGACCGAGGGCGCGGCCCGTGGGGTAGCGCAGAACGAAGCCGTCTACTCGGCTTACGTCGAGGCCCTGTACGACGCGCAGTTCCGCCACGGCCGTCTCCAGCCGTACTTGAACGACCCGAACGTCGAGAACATCCTGATCAACGGGCACAGAGATGTCTGGGTGGACTACGCCGACCGCCCGCGCCAGCAGGTCCCTCCGATCGCTGACAGTGACGAGGAACTCATGAGGTTCTTCCAGAACCTCGGTCAGCGGTACGGCGGGAACAACGCCGAGCGCGAGCTGTCCAACGCCCACCCGATGCTGGCGCTGCGTCTGGGTGATGGCTCCCGTATGCAGGCAGTGGTGCCGCCGATCACCCCCGCGCCGTACGCCACGATCCGCCGCCACCTGGTCAAGGACCTCGGGCTGAACGACCTGATCAGGCTCGGCACGCTCGACCCGATCCTTGCGGCGTTCTTGGGTTCGCTGGTGAAGGCCCGCAAGAACATCCTGATCTGTGGTGACCAGGGTGCCGGCAAGACGTCGCTGCTCCGTGCGATGGCGCGGGAGATCAACGACGGTGAACGGGTCGCCACGATCGAGACTGAGTACGAGCTCTACCTGCACGAGTTCCTTCCCCAGGTAGTGCCGATGGAGACGCGGCAGGCGAACGCGGAGCGGGTCGGAGAGAAGTCTGACGGGTCCATATCCGTTGGAGACCTGATTCCGGCAGCGCTTCGAATGACGCTGTCACGGATGATCGTCGGTGAGGTCCGCAGCGACGAGATCGTCTACATGCTGCGCGTCATGACCTCAGGGTCCGGCGGCTCGATGAGCACTATGCACGTGCGCAGACCAGAAATGATCTGGGACCGTATCGCCGAGCTGTGTGCTGAGTCCGGCGTCCCGTCCGAGTTGGCATATCGGCTGGCCACCAACGCCATCGACTTCGTCGTCTTCGTGACGCTGGTGGACGAGACTCTGATCGGTGGCCGCCGGCACCGGTTCGTCTCGCACGTTATAGAGGTCGCCGGTCGTGGCGAGGGTTCATCGCCCGCGACCAACACCATCTTCGGCCCGCGCAGCGGCGACCCTCGTGGTGTTCCGCTCATGCGGCCGGCGTGCGCGGACGACCTGAGGCGCGTGAACTTCAACCTGAGTCACCTGGACGGCGGCCACGGCGCGTGGACGCAGCCGCTGAAGCTGGTAGTGGGGCCGCAGCGATGACGGCCGGAGAACTGCTGGCGCTGCTGATCGGCGGCGCGCTGACGGCTGGCATCGTGCTGCTCGTCGCGGGAATCTACGGCACCGACGCGCCGAAGGCCGACACCAACGTGATCGCCGACATCGTCGCGCGCTGGCCGCGCCTGGGCGAGTCGGCCGAGCAGACCGCACGCCGCCGCCAAATACAACTCCTCGCCTGCGCTGTGGGGGTGCCGGTCCTCTGGCTGGTCACAGGCTGGTTCGCGTCAGCGGTATTGCTCGTCGCCGCCGTGTTCGGTGTGCCGTGGCTGCTGGCCCCTACCCGTAGCCACAAGGCCGGGATCGACCGGCTTGAGGCGCTGGCCGAATGGACCAGGCACCTGTCCACGCAACTGCAGAACGTGGGCATCGAGCAGGCCATCAAGGCCAGCGTCCGGACCTGCCCGGTGGCACTGCAGCGAGAGGTCGGGACGCTGGTAGCCCGGCTGAACGCCGGCTGGGAGTCAGACGATGCTGTCCGGGCCTTCGCTGGTGACATCGGTGACGCCACCGGCGACACGGTCGCCGCGGCATTGCTCCTGTCACTGCGTGACCGAGGGCGCGGGTTGTCTCGGGACCTGTCCGACCTCGCCGACTCTCTGCTGCAGAACGTGAGCATGCGGCGGGAGATCGAGGCCGAGCGTGCCAAGGCACGCACCACAGTGAAGTGGATGTTGTACTTCATCGTCGCGGCGGGGGTGGTGGGCCTTCTCGACCACTCGTACATGAAGCCGTACACCACGCTTACCGGGCAGTTGGTGCTGCTGGGGCTGTTGGCGATGCTCATCGGCATCTTCGTCTGGCTGCGGACTCTGGTCTCTGACAAGCCCACACCTCGGTTTCTTGTCATCGACTCGCGCAGCCCTGTGAAGCCCGCGCGGCCGAAGGAGGGCCCGAAGTGAGCCTCGTGATGCCCCCGGTTTCCTGGCTCGTAGCCGGTGCAGCGATCGGCGGCGGTATCGCGCTGCTGGTGCGCGAGCTGCTGCCCGCTCCGCCTCAGCTTGGCGCCGCTCTGGAGCGGCTGCGTACGACGGAACAGCCGGCTGCCGAGATCCGCGGGCGTGCCTGGACGAACCGTCACGTCCTGGAGGAGTCGCTGGGATCCTGGCTGGTCCGGCACGTCGCGACAATCCCCGGGGTCGGTATCCCGCGCAAAGACCTGAAACTGATCGGCGAGAGCGTCGAGCGTTTCCTGGTCACCAAGGTCGGCCTGGTCTTGCTTGGTCTGGCCGTGCCGCCCTACCTGGCGCTCGTCGCGACGGTCCTGGGCTCCAGCCTGCCCGTCGTCATCCCCGCCGTCGCCGGCATCGCGATCGCGGTCGTCATGTGGTTCCTGCCGGACTTCGACGTGAAGAGCAAGGCAGCCCGGGCCCGGCTGGAGTTCGCATACGCCGCCGAGGCCTATCTGGACCTGGTGGCGCTCAAGCGGATCGGTGACTCCGGCACCGCGGAGTCGCTCGAACAAGCAGCTCGCGTGGGCTCCGGATGGGCGTTCGTCCTGCTTCAAGACGCGTTGCTGGAAGCGCGGCTGAACCACGAACCACCCTGGGACGGGCTGCGCCGCCTCGCTGATGAACTGGACCTGCCGGATGCGGAAAGCATCGCCGACATCGGCCGCCTCTCCGGTGAGGACGGCGCGCGGATCTACGAGACCTTGCGAGCCCGCGCATTGGCTGTGCGCACCCGACTGCTGAACGCGCAGGCCGAGAAGGCCAAGTCCGCCACCAGCCAACTGGACGCGCCGGCGGCACTGCTGCTGGTGGTCATGTTGATCTTGGTCGGGTATCCGCTGTTCGCTCGGATCCTGGCCTCCTAACGGTGCTTCATCCACGACTTGAACTGGCCCGACCAGAAAGGAAGACCTGATGGATTATCGATTCAAGGGCGTGCCCGTGCCGTCCGCGCTGGTGCCCTTCGCCGTGTACCTGGAGGATCTGGAGCTCCGGATCCGCAAGGCTGTCGGCGAGGACCGTGGTGAGGGGGCGGTCAGCGCCGCGATCATCATCGTCGCCGTAGTCGCCATCGCCGGCGCGATTGTCGTCGCGCTCAACGCCCTGAAGGACCGGACCGTGTCGAAGGTCAACAGCACCAACCCGTGATGACCATGCGGCGAAGCTTCTTGTCCGACCGGTGGAGCACCAGGCTCTCCCGGTGGCGCGCTGTGGCGTGCCAGGACGAGGGGAGCGGGCCGATCTCCACGGCGATCGTCTTCCCGGTGATGCTCGGCCTGGTGTTCGTCGGCGTGCAGCTGGCGATGGACTATTGGGTTCACGCTGTGGCCGTCTCCGCTGCTCGCGAAGGTGCCCACGCCGGCGCCGCCTACGGCAAGACCCCCGAGGACGGTGTGGCTGTCGCACGGACCAAGCTGCAGCAGCTTGCCGGCAACGGCGTCACTGACATGGCCGTGGATCCCCAAGGAAGCAACGCCACACAGGTGCAGATCAACATCAGTGGCAACGCGGCCAGCCTGTGGCCGTTCGGGCCGGGGCCGAAGTTCCAGGTGACAGTCACCGTCCCGGTGGAGCGGTTCGTCGCCGGGGGTGCCCCGTGAGGTGGCTTCGAGGCGACCGTGGCAACGCGGCGATCGAAGCTGGCATCATCGCTCCGGCTCTGATCGCCTTCCTGTCGCTGGTGTTTCTGGTCGGCCGCCTGGTTCTGGCCCGTGCTGCCGTCGACGAGGCTGCTCGCGACGCTGCTCGGCAGGCCTCGATCTCCCGGGACGTCGGCACTGCCCGCACCCAGGCCTTGAACACCGGTATGAGCACGCTCATCAACAACAACCTGCACTGCAGCAATCTCAGCGTCGATCCTGATCCCGACGGCGACCTGGCCGGGCAGTTTGCCAAGCCTGTGGGGACGCTGGGACAGGTCCACGTGACGGTGACCTGCGTCGTCTCATACGCGGACCTCGGATATCCGTGGCTTCCGGGCAGCAAGACCATCAAGTCTGAGTTCTGGTCCGTCATCGACTGGTGGAGGGCCAGGTGAAACCGCTGACGAGGCTTCTTGGCAACGACCGCGGCAGTGTCTCCATCTTCGTCGCCATCTGCCTGGTCGCGCTGATGGGCCTGATCGCCCTGGTCTTCGACGGCGTCGGCAAGATCAACGCGCAAGAGAGGCTGGACGGCATCGCTGCCGAGGCAGCCCGCGCGGGCGCCCAAGGAGTCGATCCCACTCTCGCGATCCCCGGGACTACGATTAAGGTCGCCCCCGATCGCGCGATCACGTTGGCCGACGACTACCTCCGGCAGTACAAGCTCACCGGTCAGGTCACCGTCAACCCGGCCGGCACTGAAATCGACGTCCAGATCAACAGTACGTACACGCCGCTGTTCGCCGGCTCGATCGCGAACCTGGACCTGGGCGTCACCGGACACGGACACGCCGACCTCGTCTATCGGGTGGACAAGCCATGAAACCAGCACGCCAGTCCTCCCCGCACCGCCGGCTGCGCGATGTCGTCGTCGGTTTGTTCAGTCTGCTCGTGCTGCTTGCGGCCACCTTCGGGTTGCCGGTGCTGCTGTACGTGGTCACCAAAGGGCTGCTGCCTCACCACACCCCGACCGCCGACGGCGTCCGAGACCTGTTCACCAAGAAGGACAACGGTACGACGCTGCTCGCGGCTTTCGCGGTGGTGGCATGGCTGGGCTGGGTTGCGTTCGCGGTCAGCGTTCTGGTCGAGATCCCGGCACGCCTGTCCGGTCGAGCCGCGATACGGCTGCCTGGCCTGGGCTGGTCCCAGAGGGCCGCGACAGGGCTGCTCTCCGGGATAGCTCTGCTACTCGCCGCGGGCCCCAGCGTCGCCACGGCGCAGGCGGCCGTCCCGCACCTTCCGACCGTTGTCGCAACGGCCACCATGTCACAGCAAGCCCATATGGCACCTACGCCGCAACAGCCGGCCAGCAGTCACAGCAGCGCTCATGCGACTACGTATGTCGTTCGGCCCGGCGACAGCCTGTGGAAGATCGCGGAGGACCATCTGGGCAGCGGCGATCAGTATCCAGCGATCGTCGCGTTGAACGCCGGACGGATGATGTCCAACGGCACCATCTTCCACGCCGAGGCCTTCCTGCAGCCGGGCTGGACATTGCAGGTTCCCGTCCGCTCTGAGCCGGCCCCGGCGCATGGTGGACTGCACGACACTCCCGAGGATCAGCACGTCGTGAAGCCCGGTGAGTCTTTGTCAGCGATCGCGGGACACGACTATGGCGACTCAACGCAGTGGCCGAGGATTTTCGCTGCGAACGAGGGGGCGGAGCAGAACGGGGGTCACTTCACCAACCCGAATCTCATCTTCCCGGGCGAAGATCTGAAGATTCCGCACCTCCCAGTGCCGAACCCCGACACCATCACCGTGGTTCACCAAGCACCTGAGGCTCCCTCCGGGCTGAGCCACTCAGCGCAGGACGCGACCAATGCCGTAGCAGGGGTTGCGGACGCGCTTCGGGTTCCGGAACGGCCCAGTACGTCGATGGTCCCGTCTCCGTATTCTGTTACGCCACCGCAGGTGTCTGGGGCTCAGCCTCACCATCCAGCGGCCTCGACAACCGCCGCGCCGGCGTCGGAAACCGAGCGGGACAGCCTGCTCGTAGCTTTCGGTATCTCGAGTGTTTCCGCCGCGGCGATGCTCGGGCTTCTCGCACATCGTAGGAAGGTTCAGCAGAACCGCCGAGCAGTCGGTCACCGGATCGCCATGCCGGCGTTTCAGGCCGCGGGTTTGGAACGACAGCTGCGTGCAGGTGCCGATCCAGCCGAGTGGGACTTCCTCGATCGCGTGCTCCGCACCTTGGCCAAACACTCGGCCGACACCGGCCGCCTCATCCCGGAGGTGGCCGCCGCGATCTTGCGGGAGGGCGGCGTGGAGCTTCGGCTCAGCCATCCGTGCCCGCCGATCACACCTTTCGTAGCCCTCAGTGACACCACGTGGTGGTGTTCGAAGGACCAGGCGAAGCTGCTTCCGCGCAAGGCGGCTGCCGAACAGCCGGTCCCGTATCCGGCGCTGGTCATGATGGGGCGGACCGGTGACCGCGAGCCGGTGCTGCTGGACTTGGAGCACTACGGGGTCGTGCAAATCGGCGGTGATCAGGAGCAAGCCGCCGGAGTCGTCCGGTCCTTGGGAGTTGAACTTCCCTGGTCGGACTATGTTTCCGTGGCCCCGGCAGGCGTATCGCTGGATCCGGCGCTGGCCCGCAATCCGGCGCGGAGCGACCCGCCCGAGCAAGTGCTGCCTGCGCTCGAGCAATGGGCGCAAGTGGTGAGCGAAGTATTGCCGGAAGACGCCGGGACTGGCACCGAGGCGCTTCGGGCGGCCAGGATCGGACAGTCCAATCCCGGCGTGACCGAGCCCCGTGTCCTGTTGGGGGCCGGGGGATGGGTCACTCCGCAGAACGCCGAGCGGCTGAGCGCCATCGCCCACCAGCAGCCGCGAACCAGCACAGCCGCAGTCATCGCCGTCGACGACAGCGTCGCACCAGTGGGCCATCGCCTAACCGTCGACGCGGCCGGCGACGCCCTGCTCCACGATCTGAACATCGCGGTGACCATGCAGCGGGTCGACGAGCAGCAGCATGACCGACTAGCGAGCATCATGGCGCCCACTCAGCTCCCAAGCGTCATCGAGCCCGAGTGGCAGGTCAGCGTCGACGTGTTCAATCGGACGGCTGCGGCGCAGCCGAATTTCGGCGAAGTGGTGGTGCGCGAAGCGGAACACGACGAGGTGTGGGTCAGAACCCTGGGGCCTATCGACGTCGCGGGACCCGTGACCGTGGCGGATCCGAAGACGGTCGAGGCGGCTGCCTACATCGCACTCCATCCCGGTTCCGGTGTCACCGGGCTCAGCGCCGAGCTCGGAATCAGCCCCCAGGTAGCCGGAACGCGGCTTGCCCAGATCCGCGATGCCTTCGGCCTGGACCGCGAAGGGCGCGAACTGCTTCTGGTCGCCCCCGACGGCCGTTTCGGTTTCACCGAGCGAGTCGGCTGCGACTGGACTGCCTTCGAGGAGCACCGCAAGGCGGGCCGCTTCGCGCAAGCTTTGGCCCTCGTTCGCGGCGAGCCGTTCGCCGATGTGTGGCCTGGCCGCTATGCCTGGGCCGAGCCGTACCGACAGGTGATGATCTCTACGATCATCGATGTCGCCCACACCGTCGCACAGGCATGCCGAGACGAGCGCGACTTTGACTCTGCCAGGCTGGCCGTCAGCCGTGGCCTGCTCGCCGTCCCCTACGCGGAGCTTCTCTACCGCGACCTGATGATGGTCGTGGCCGACGAGGGACGTCCCAACCGCGACGAGGAACTGGCGGCCCTGTTCGCCACGTTCAACGGTGTCTGCGATGAGCATGAGATCGAGCCCACGCCGGATACAGTTAAGGTGATGCAGCAACTCAACGGCCTCGTCCGCAAATCCGCGCCTGGTCTGCGGTCAGTGTCATGACCGCCATTGACTACTCGCCTGGGGCGCCTGTCGACTCCGAGGAAAGACCTACAGGCAGCGAACTGGTCGTCGCGGTTCTCACACAGCGCTGGCGTTGGCTTCTCGCCGCAGAACTCGTGTTCACCGCGGGCTTGGTACTGCGCGGAGCGCCCGTCGAGCTGTGGCCGGCGCTGGCCTACGTCAATGCAGCGTGCATGACGCTGGCCGCGGTAGACCTGCGGCATCACAGGCTCCCCGACGTGCTCACGCTCGGGTCCTACCCGGTGGCTGCTGTTCTGTTGCTCATCCCCGCGATCGCCGATGATCAATTCCAGGCATGGATCCGAGCCTGCGTCGCTTGCTTGGCCGCGGTGCTCATACTCGCCGTCCTGGGCGGCGTGCTCGGCTATGGGGGCGGGGACGCGAAGCTGGCAGGGCTGCTCGCGATGCCCTTGGCCTGGCAGAGCTGGGGAGTGTGTCTGACCGGGCTTTGGACCGGCGTTCTGATGGCCAGCCTGTCCGGTGTGGCGCTGTTCATGACGCGGAGGATCAGCCGCCGTGACCGCTTCGCTGCCGGTCCAGGGTTGATGGCCGGGGCCTACCTGGTGCTTCTTATGGCCCTGTAAGCCACGTCAGTGCTAGTTGGGTTCGGTGGTGACCTGGCGGGCGGGCTCAGAAGAGGCCGGTGGCGAAGGTCGCGGAGGTGACGTTCACCAACTCGGACAGGGTCCGCGACGTGATCCGTAGCTTCAATGCCGACGGGTTCGACTCGCTGCACGGCAACTCCCGGACCGACTCGACCAAGCCTCGCAGATCCCGCCCCTCACGGCCGCCGCGACACCACCCCGAGTAGCATCCGCGCCAGCGAAGTCACTAGTTCCGCGCCGCACGACCGCTCCGCTCCACACGCTGAAGCCCCCGGAACGATATATGCCGGGGGCGGATACAGCCAATACAAACCAGATGCTGATGTCAGGGCGCGTTGAAGTACAACGTGCCCACGACCTTGCCATCGGAGTCCTGGCAGATCACGGTCGCCAGCTTCCAATCCGGCTTGGCGGTGTCCGGCTTCACCAACACGAAGTACGGAATGTCGCCGTGGACGGTGAAAGCCTTGCCGGTGAGCTTTGTCGGCTGGTCGTCGAATGTGGCCTCGACGCTGACCGTTCCGGCTGGCACCGTGCTGGTCAAAACCGTCCCGATGGGCAGCTGCGGGGCGTGGCCGTGGGTGCCGTCCGTCGGGTAGAGGCGGTCGCTGTGCCAGGGAGCTGCTTTGTTGGTCGGCGGCTGGTTGTGGATCAGGCTGCCGTCCATCTTGCAGGTGACGTCGGCATTGCCGGTCAGCGGGCTGCCGTCGACGGTGAACGCCCAGTAGTCGCAGTTGTCGTTGACCTTGCTGCGGAAGATCGATCCACTGTACTCACTGAGGATGGCGAAGTGCAGGGCCCAAGCGTGATCGTCGACCTTCCCCGAGGCGACAACCCTGTCGTTGATCTTCGCCAGCGGCCCGTACGGATCCTTTTCCGGATGATCGGCGAAGTCCCTGAGGAACGCCGCGAACCGGGGGTCCTGGAGCGTCGTGCTCAAGCCGGCCGGAGTCAGCCCACTGTCATTGGAGGTCGTGCCGGCGCGCACCGTCAGGTTGGCCGCCACACCGACATGGGTGGCGTCCTTCTGGCTGTACGTGATGTCCGACTGGAGGACGGTCAGCGGCTTGCCGCCTGAACCGTACAGATCGCCGGGAACCCAATGGCCCGGGCCCGCGAGTTTGTACGCGCCGACCAGTCCTCCGTTCGCGACCGGTTTCGACGTACAATCCGACATCTTCGTCTTCCAGGGCGCCGACATCCCGCAATAGCCGGAGTCTGGACCCGTTGTGGCAAAAGCCCCAGTCCGCAGACTCAGCGCCGCGTCCAGCACATGTCCGCGGTACGTGATCCGCAGCGGGAAAACGTCAAACCGGTAGTGTCGCGCATTCGGGTCCGTGCCGCTGTACATCGCAGCACTGACCTTCGCCTCCGGAAGTATCTGCCCCAGCACTTGTCCCAGCTGGTCGGTGAAGGTGTTCGTTACCGTCGGCGGCCCCGCGGGCTCCGCCGCCGACCCTCCCGAGGTCTGTGTCCACGCCACCGCCGCCACGGCCGTGGCCGCCATCGCCAGTGCCCCCGCCCGCTCCACCCGCCGCCGCACTCGCCGTCGCAGCCCTGCCCGCAGGATCTCCTGCCCAGGCAGCGGTGGCGCCGAGGCATCGGCGGCCATGCTCTGCACCGCGTCGCGGACATCGTGTTCGGTCGTGATCTTCTTCACTGGGCCACCTGCTCTCGGTGTTCGAGGACGTCGATGCGCTCGCCGTTCTTGGGGGGCTCGACGGGCTCAGCGCCCTCGGTCGCGGACCCGGGGCGAATGCCGCGGCCACTCGCTTCCGGCATCTCAACCCGACCGGCCCGAAGCCTCGCCAGTGCCTTCGAGCTCTGGCTCTTCACCGTCCCGACGCTGCACCCCAGCGCCGCCGCGGTCTGCGCCTCCGTCAAGTCCTCCAGATACCGCAGCACGATCACCGCCCGCTGGCGCGGCGTCAGCTGCGCGAGCGCCTGGGCGACCTCGTCGCGGTCGTGCAGGGACTCATTCGCCGCTGCGGCGGCGGCGCTGCGGCGTTCGGGCACCGCAGACGTCAGCACCTCCCGCACGCGTCGGCGGCGGCGGGATGTGCGGTAGACATTGATCAGGATCTTGTGAACGTAGACCGTGACGTCGTCCGAATTCCGGATCCGTGGCCAGACGCTGTAGGCGTTGGTCAGTGCGGTCTGGGCGATGTCCTCGGCGTCCTGCCGGTTCCCGGTGAGGACGTAGGCGGCGCGGACCAGCGGGTGCCAGCGCGCCGCCATGAAATGCTCGAAATCTGTCTTGTCTTTCTCATGCATGGGCAACCTCCCGCTGTACACAGTCCCTCGGGGTGGGGAAGGTTGCCGTCGCCCCGCCACGCTAGACGACACGCCGTCAGCGTGCGGAAGGACCGCGCTGCGGACTGACTGCTTGGCCCTGACGATCGCTGCCCGGCCTGACGACCACCGCCCCGATCCGCGCTGGCGCGTGTGCCTGCTGATGCGTAGTCCGACGTTCACTGATCGTGTTTTCGGCGTTGCCAGCTCGTCGGGTCCTCAACTAGGTTAGGCGGCGCTGCCTGACGGGGAACGTGAGTTTCGAAGGCTTCTGTGTTTCGGGGGACAACGTGGCAGATCTATATATCGACGGCCAGGCGCTCAGCGACTTCGCCGGCCAGCTCAGAGGGTTGCTGGCAGACTTCTCGACGCCCATCATGCCCTCCTGGCAGGGGGTTTGCGACGGATCGATGCTGGACGAGCTCACAACTTTGTCTACCACCGACCACACCTGCGGTGACCGTCTGAACAGCTATCTGGCGGGCTTGGAGAAGTACGTGAATCAAGCCGCGCAGGCTGCCGAGAAGGCGGACAGCGACATCGCGCACGCGGCTCCATCGGCGCCGCACGGCCGATTGGCGGCGGCATTTTGACGGCGAGCGAGTCCGGCAGTGGCTCCGCAACGCTGCCCAACTACGACCCGTGGGACGGCGACCCGTCACAGTTCGACACCGTCGTCGCCAACCTCATCAAGCGCGAGGCCGACGTCACGGGCGTCCGCCTCGGAATCGCCAGCCTGCTCGCCGATCCGAACTTGTCGATGTGGCTCGGCAAGAGTGCGGACGCGTTCCGCAACACACTCGATCCGGTGCCGACGATGCTGGACCAGATGGCCACCGCCTACACCGACGCCGCAGACGCCGTGCGGGCCTACGCCCAGGCGCTGCGTGACGGCAAGGCGGCGTTCGCCAAGGTTCAGTCGAGCATGGAGGCGCAGGCGGGTCCCGACACGAGCGGCCTGGCGACAGTGCTGGCCTCCCAGGCCGGCGATGCGTCGGCCGAGCACGATAAGGCGAAGCGGACGTGCGCGAACAAGCTGGCTGTGGCCGATCAGGACCTGCGCGGTGTGGCGGCCAAACTCGCGGCGAAGGACTTCAACGACTTCGGCGCGGCCATAGTCGCCAACGGCGGCAGCCTGGCGGACCTTGCCGGCCTGGCGAGCATGGGCATGGACGTGTACAACGCCCAGGTGGACGCGGTCAGCTTGGCGCTGACTGGCGGTAAGGGCGCCATCCCGCCGGATGTGCTGCGTACCGAGGTCCAGAACATGCTCAGCACCTACGGCGACAACCCGGACTTCTGGTTCACCTTCGGCCCGCTGGTGTCAAAGTTCCCGGGCTATCTGCTCAGCCACGACAAGCTGCCGGACGGCAGCCTCCCGCCGGAAGACCAGGCGCTGCTCACGATGATCGGCCAGGCCACGGCGAAAGCCGCGGATGCTGGGAGCATGGCCTCGGTAGTCGCCAACACTAGCGACTCGGACCTCCTCGGGCTCAGCGCCATTGTGGCCGCGGCTGGCGGCGGTCAGGCGTTTGGGAAAGGCCCCGGCGCCGTGTTCCTGAGCGACCTGGTGACGAAGCTCGTGAACGACTCGAGCAACTTCCAGGACTCGAAGGCCTTCAATACGGCTCTGTCCCAGTCGTTAGAAGCTGCCGCGCAGGATGGCGATGCCGTCCGCTTGGCCCTGTCCAGCGCCGACGGGCAGCAGCTGGTCACGGAGCTGTTGCAGGGATCTGTCTCGTTGAACGAGCTGTACGGCACCGTCGGCGGGTCGTACACCACGACTGTGGGACCGAAGTTCACGGACGCGGCGGCGATCTCCGCATTCTTGAACGCTGGACTGATGCAGCAGCGAGGTTCCGACCCCGTGGCCATGCAGGAGATCCAGGCCGCGATGAACGTGATCCGGGCGGCTGCGGCGTTTCACGGGTGGGATCCCTCGAACGCTTCCATGGCGGCCGAGGTCGGGCCGCTGCCGGACTCCATCACGCAGGCATTGATCCACTACGCAAGCAACAACTCGCTCGATCTTGCGCTTTCTGCGCAGAGTCACAGCGACGGCGTATCAATGGTCAACGTCGGACCAAACACCCCTTTCTACAACTTCACCGTCACGCAGGACGAGATGAAGTCCTTCCTTGGGTTGGCCTTAAAGGACCCGAAGGATGCCGCCGCTTACCGAGGTTGGCTTCAGGGGTCGTATGCGGGACTAGTCCAAGCTGCCATCCAGGGTGGTCCGAAAAGTGACTGGACGCGGCCCTATTCATACCTCATCACCGACACTCAGAAGATCATCGACCAACAGCAACTGGACTCGGCCGGTCACGCCGACGCCATGGCAGCCAACCATCTCATGGTGTTCAATATGTTGACCGGTGCCCTTGGCAATGCGCCCGGCGGGGAAGCGCTGGGCATCGCGCAGACTGTCGACGGCTTCATGCAGCCGCTGGCCGGGTCCCCACCGACGACCGACGGCGGGCTGCTGGCCCATTTGTTCGACCAGTCGCACACTGCGAAGGCGACAGCGGATACCCATCAGGACGACATCAACCAGATCCAGCACATGCAGGTCCTGGTGACCCAAGGAGCACTAGACTCCGGACGGCTGACACCCGACATGCTCAGTCCTGGCGTCGTCGTGGACGGCAAGGTGCAAGACAACGCGGACTTTCAAACGTGGTATGGAACGCTTGGATCAAAGCTGACTCTGGGCCCGCCGGTATCTACACACCCAGATGCTCTCGACAAGGCGCTCGGGTCGCCGCCTTCGTTGCAGGACTACGTCAACGAATTCACGAGTGCGCTGGAGCTCAACTGATGACTGCCTTTTATCGCCGCAACCTCACCTGCCTTGCTGCGGCGGTAGTGGTGGCATCTTGGACCGCTGGGTGCGGCAGCGGGAGCAAGAGCGGCGGGGCGCAGCCGTCAGCAACGGATGGCATACCCAGTCCGAACTCGACAGTGGTCGCCACACAACTTGTTCTGGACACCGGGACTCTGTCTGCCAGCGATGTTGATCCCGGCGTCGTGGTGGATGGCGTCATCAAAGATGGCGCTCAGTTCACCACGTGGTATGCCACCAGAACGGCAGACATGCTGTTGTCCAAAAACTCAAAGGTGCTGCTCTCGGACGAGGCCGGCAAGGTTACGACGGCGATCAACAGCATGGGGAAGCGGCCGACGCCGGACGGCTTGCACTCCACGGCGTTGGAGATTCTGGCGCAGGAGCTAGTCGATGCGAATCTGATCAACGCTCAGACGCTCGGTGGGGCTGTCGACTCCGCGGGCAAAGTTAGTCTAGGAAGTGCCTTGAACACCTGGTACTCGGCACATCAGAACGACATGCTGCCCGGCAGTTCGACCGTGGCCTACTCGACCGAGGAGTCACGGATTGTCGCGGTGCTCCAGCGCACACCTTCCTGACAGCACGCCTGCCCGAATACAAAGGCTCGATGTGGGTCGAACTGGCTACCGCGGCGTCGGGCGCCGGGTTAGCTGGTCGGCCAATGTGTACGTACTCGGATCAACCTCGAACCCCGCCGCCTCGAACCGTACGTCGAGCAGGTTGAGGGTCCGGCGGACGGCGTCGCGCCTGCCGAGGCTGGCCTGAGCTCTCATGATGCGCCGGTAGAGGTCCTCGTTGAGTAGGTCCTGGTCCAGCAGCGCGTTGAGCGTGGCTAGTGCGGTGACCGGATTGGTTCGCCGGTTCATGTGTTGTCATGCGGCCAGGGCGAGGTCGCCTCGGGCGCGTCCTCCCCAGCGCAGTCCCTTCTCGCTGCGGACCCGGGCGCGTTCGCGGCGCTGGGCGGCGATCACGTCGGGGTGGCGGCTGTGGGCGTTGCGCCAGGTCAGGTAGGCGTGCAGGTCGCGGGTCTGCTCGGCGTGGTGGGAGCGGTGGGAGTGGGCCATGGTGAACTGCCGCAGCGGCCTAAACTGCGCCTCGATCGGGTTGGCCCAGGAGGCGTACGTCGGAGTGAACAACAGCGTGACGTGGTTCGCGGCGGCCCAGGCGCGGATGTCCTTGTTCTTATGCGCCGACAGGTTGTCCAAGATGATGAAGATCTGCTGGTCGGCCGGTCGCGTCCGCCGGATGCTCTTGAGTGCGAGCAGGGTGTTGACCGCGCCCTTCCTGCGCCGGTTGATCCCCCACAGCCGGTCGGCACCGATGCTGTAGCAGCCGTGGAAGTAGGTCACCCCGTGCGTGCGGTGGTAGGTGGCCGGCAACCGCCACGGATGCCCGGCCCGGGCCCAGCCGGCCCCGGCCACCGGGCGGATGCCCAGCGGCCCGAAGTCGTCGAACGCGAACGTCGCCTCGGCGTGGTGCTCCAGCGCGTCCTCGATCGCGGCCAGCTTGGCCTCCTTGTGCGGGTCCGGGGGCTCCTTCCAGGTGCGGGTGCGCTGGAAGGTGACCCCGCGCCGGGACAGCAGCGTGCGCAGCGTCTCACGCCCGATCCGGATCGGGCGGACCGGGTCAGCGGCGAGGTGCGCGGCCGGCTTGCGGATCGACCACCGGGTGAACGGCGCCCCGGACTTCCCGGGGCGCTGGCTGGCCACAGCCACGACGTAGTTTTCGTCGTCTTCACTGAGCAGGCGGGCGCGGTGGCCCGCCCACCGAGGGTCCAGGCATCGAAGACCGATCTCGTTGAACGCGTGGATCACATCGCGCACCGTGTCCTCGTCCGCCGCCACCAGCCGCGCGATCGCCGGCACGGTGTTCCCACTGGACGAGGCCAACACGATCATCGCCCGCCGATACCGCACCGGACTGGCCGACCCGCGCCGCACAATCCGCAACAGCCGCTGACCTTCCTGATCGGTCAGCCGCCTGGCTTTCACTCGTTCCGCCATCAGTGCCTTTCCACTCGATGAGACGATCCATCCCACCAAAGCAGGCAAATGCGACAGCTATTCCCGAAGCCGGTGGACCAATCCGGTCACCGCACTAGCGGAAGTCGTCGGCGAATACCGATACGCCGGACCGGCCGACGATGATCCGTATCGCCATTGTCGTGAGGTGCGCTGGCTGTCGACCATCGAGAAGACGGCCGCGCTCGATATGGCGACCCGATTTCGGGGCACGCTCGGTCGCGTGCTCGGCGACAGACTCGAAGCAGTTCTGGCGGCGTTCTCCGTTTCGCAAGCGTGGCTTGCCTTCGAGGAGGATTTCGACGTCGCACCGACCGACATAACTCCGGTCCCCACGCAGGACGACGGCCAGGCCCGCGCCGACGCGCACAGTGAGCACAACTCGACCGTCAACCTTCTGAAAGCTGAAGCTCGTGCTCAGGGATACAAGACCGTCAAGTCGACGACGGGTGCGGACGTCGCGTGGATGTCGATCGGCGACGGCTGGCTCACCGTGTGCGAGGTGAAGTCCGTTGAGGGCTCGAACGACATCGATCAGCTCCGTCTCGGCCTTGGCCAGATCATCGACTACCTCGATCAGCTTCGCGACTACGAACCAGGCGTCAGCGGGCTGCTCTGGACTTCGCGCGAACCACGCGACGCTGAACGATGGCGACGGATCTGCGGGGAGCACGGCGTCACGCTTGGCTGGCCGGGGCAGGAGCACCTTCTCGCGACACTGGCTACTTGATCGCGTGAGCACCTATTCTGTCAGCCTCGGCGTACCGCGCAACCTGATCTTCTTCGTCGCCGGACTACTGTGCACCAACCGCACGAAGCTCGGAACGCGCCGGGCGCCCGCAAACTGACCTGTTACCGTCAGGCAGTTTTCATCTTGGCCTGGATGTGGGACGGCGGTGACATCGAACGGCTCGGCGCCGGCTTCGGACTGGCCCGCACCACAAGCTACGTCCGCCACGCCGAGGGCTCCAAGTGATCGCCGAACAGGCCCCGAACCTCGTCGAGGTCCTGGATAAGCCGTGCGTGACAAACTGCCGTTTCTGATCCTGGACGGCACCCTCGTACCGATCGACTGGGTCGAGGGGAGGAAAGCCTCGCGGAAAGGCCACGAGATCGACGCCTGGCATTCCGGGAAGACCCACGAGTTCGCCGGGAACATCTAGGCGCTCATGACGCCGAACGGCATCCCGATGTGAACCTCGGAGGTGTACCCCGGCAGTGAACACGACATCGCGATGGCCCGCGCCGAAGTCCTCACGATCGCCGAACGGTTCCTTGCCGAGCTGCCCACGCGCGCCGACAGCAGGGTACGAAGGCGCAGGCTGGGGCGTCCACATTCCGGTCAAGCAGCCCAGCGACGGCAATGACCTCGCCGACGACCTACAACCGGCTGCTGCGTGGATTGCGGTTCCAGGGCGAGCGCGGCTTCGCGCTGCTGTTCGGCCGATGGAAAGCCCTCGCGCACGTGACGATGAGCCCTTCCAGGATCGGCGACCTCATGCGGGCCGCACTCGTCCTCACCCAGTTCGAGCACAAGATGGTCTGGCGATAGTTGTCGAGATCACCTCACCGAACCAGGGCGTGGTACCAGCCTGACTGCTCGTGACGGCCGATGAGCACCTCGCTTCAGAGATCGAGGCGAACCGGGCTTTGGGCTCGTCTGCGCTGCGGCGCGTCGCCCCGACGGTGCTGGTGTCAGCCGCCGGCCCGGTCGCTGTCCTGGACGCGCTCCGTTTCGCCGGCTACGCCCCCTCGGCACATCAGGCCGACGGGGCCGTCATGGTGACCAGGGCTGTAAGCCAACGGCTGCGCGTGAACGCCGGTTGACACCGGCGCCCAGGGGATCGGCGCACTTCGTGCGCCTCAACCTGACAAGCTTTGTGGTGAGCTGCGCGCGGCATGACGCTGCCTGCCCGTCCAGGCCCTGCTACGTCCCGTTCGAGAAGGCGTCAGCTCGGGTGACCGTGATTCCCCGCGGCCAGGGGCGGCCTGCGTTGGCTGCGAGAGCGTCCGTGACTTGGACACAGACCGCCTCGGGATCCTCCTTGATTCGGGTTGGTGCGAAGTGAAGAACCGCGAATCCGAGTGCCGTGAGCATGGCGTGCCGTTGTTGGGTTTGGCGCCAGTCTTTCGGGCTCAGATGGTAATCCGCCGAGTCGACCTCCGCGACGAGGCAGCTGCCAACCCACAGCGCATCGGGAACCGCGACTATCCTTGCGGTCGCGGAGTCGCGCAGGACCGCGTTCCATCGAGGTGCAGGCACACGGAACCGGATGAGCGCCTCGCGCATCCATGCCTCGGCCGGCGAACGGACGCCCTCGCCGATCTCCAACGCCACCTGCTGCGCCAGCCGCGAGCGACGCATGGGTCCGTTGGCGACCTCCTCGAGGATCTGGGCCGGCGTGCAGAATCGGCGTTGCACCGCTTCAGCCAACGCGGCCCGTACCTCGTCGACGTCCTCCGACCGGCGTGCCGCATCAATCAATGCCCGTACGAAAGGAGCGCAGGCCATTCCGCTCCGTGTGACCTGGCCAGGCATCCGGGACGTCCGCTCGATGACGACGTGGCCTGTGCTAGTGCGCAGACTGTCGCAGGGCACGAGCACATGGATCCGGCTCTGCCGTGGCAACCGTCGCACGCCGTACAAATCCAGTGCCGCGGTCCCTGTGAGCAGTGCGCCCCCGGTGTGGTCCGATCCGCAGTACAGTAGCGCGGAGCGCATCAGTTGGTGCCGAGAGGGCGGCCCCGTCTGCGTCAAGTAGGTCGAGGGGAGGATGCGCTGCCACGGCCCGCCCGTCGTCGTGCGCTTCCGAATGACCCGCTCGGGGAATCCCAGTTCGGCGAGTTGGCGATGAGCCACCACGTGATCTTGCAATCTGATCAGAGTATTGGCGGCAGCTGTGTAGTATTCTTCCGCACTGGTGTGCTTATGTGGGCTTTTCATGGTTCGACTGTCAGTCATCGATCCCGTGGGTGCAATACGAGTCGCTGGACCTGTGGATAACTTGTAATCCTGTGGATAACGGTGCCTCGGGAACGCGTGACTTCGGGTCTCGGTCGTCGCGGTCGAGGCTTGTCGCAGGCTTCGCCTCCGTGTGCTCCTGGCCGAGCGCCGTAAAGCCGTCCATCCGCGAAGCTAACAAGACTGCTTCACCGCAGGTCAGCGATTTAGCGGGCCTATGGGCCGCGCGGTGGGTAGCGAAAATTCGCCCACTGTGCGGCCCAGCACGGGGCTGGTCACCGCGCTGGCAGGGATGGACGATGTCGGTGTCTGTTCCGGCTGGACGCCGTTGCCTCTGTAGTGCCGGTGAGCTTGTAGGTCAGCGTGGGCGCTGGAGGGCGCCACGGGAACCGTGGATTGTTGCCTTGAGCACGTGTGTCAGATTCCTCGACATCCCTGCCCTCCCCGGGACGGACGCCTTCGACGTCCGCGTCTCGGGGGAGATGGGGAGGCACGACAGTGGATGTGGTGCATCAGCGTGTGGCAGCGCTGGACATCTCCAAGACCGACGCCAAGGTCTGCATCCGGGTGCCGGGCAAACGCAAGGGCACGTTCACCCGCGAGGTGACGACCTGGGGCGCTACCACGAACCAGATCCTGGCGCTGCGCGATCACCTGGTCGCCGCCGGGGGTCACGCTGGTGATGGAGGCCGTTCTACTTCGTGCTGGAGGACGGGCTTGAGGTGATGCTGGTCAACGCCCGGCACGTGAAGAACGTCCCGGGGCGCAAGACCGATGTCTCCGACGCACAGTGGCTGGCGCAGTTGGGGGCGCACGGTTTGGTGCGCGGCTCGTTCGTGCCGCCGGAGCCGATCCGGCAGTTGCGGGATCTCACCAGGGCCCGCACCAGGCTGACCGGGGAGCGGTCCCGGGAGGTGCAGCGGCTGGAGAAGTTCCTGGAGGATGCCGGGATCAAACTGTCCTCGGTTGCGTCCGACATCATGGGCGTCTCCGGCCGCGCCATGCTCGAAGCCCTCATCACAGGGGCCTGCGACCCGGCAGGGCCGCCGGATCCGGCCGTGCTGGCCGACCTGGCCAAACGCCGCCTGCGCAGCAAGATCCCGGCGCTGGTGGAGGCGCTGACCGGACGGTTCACCGAACACCATGCGTTCCTGGTCCGGCTGCACCTGGACCAGATCGACCGGCTGACCGCAGCCTTGGACGCCCTGGCAGAGCGGATCGAGGCGCATATCGCGCCCTTTCGCCCCGTCGTCGAGCTGCTGACCACGATTCCCGGCGTCGAACGCTACGTCGCGGAAGTCATCATCGCCGAGAGCGGCGGGGACATGACCGTGTTCCCCACCGCCGACTACCTGGCCTCCTGGGCCGGGGTCGTGCCCGGCCATCGGGAGTCGGCAGGGAAGAACAAGTCCGGCAAGACCAGACCCGGCAACAGCTACCTCAAAGGCGCCCTCGGCGTTGCCGCGTTCGGCGCGGCCGGCACGAACGGGACCTGGCTCCAGGCCCGCTACCGGCGCCTGACCGCCCGCCGCGGCCCGCTGCGCGCCCTGGTCGCTATCGAGCACTCGATCCTGATCGCCGTCTGGCACATGCTCACCCACCACGTCCCCTACACCGACCTCGGCAGCGACTACTACACCCGCCAGAACCCCGACCGCGCCGAACGCCGCGCCGTCGGCGTCCTGGAAGCCCTCGGCTACACCGTCACCCTGGACCGCCTCGGCCTCGAACCGGTCGCCTTAGGCGAACCACGCACCAGCCGCCACGGGGCGATCCGTCACGCCCGGATCGCCCCACAACCCCGCTGAGCTGCGTCTATTTTCGTGTCAGAGGGCGGACTGGGTTGTTCGTTAGGGCCCTGGTCCAGTGACGCTCGGTCGCGCTATGGACATCAAGGCTTTGGTTCGAGCGCTTCCGAAATGCGGCTACCGTTTGGTCAGCACCAGGACGTCCTCATGCGCTGGGACGTGCAGCGGGAGGCCGTTCTTGCGCGCGTTCGCGGTGTTGACCAGTTGGAAGAACGACGCTCGTGCGGTCAGCCCGTCGTCCGAGACGCGGGCGAGCAGTGCGACGCAGCGCTCCCACGGGGTGAACCCGGCGTCGATCGCCGCTGCCAGAGCCATCGTGGGGATGTCGACCAACGCCCCGCCCCGCCGAATGGGACGGGCGGTGATCGCCAGGAATCCGCCGGGCTTGAGCAGCTTGCGGCAGCCGGTCAGGATTTCGGTGAAGCCGGCCATCAGGTCCTCGAGGCTGCGATGGGCGAGGTTGGCAGGGTCGCGGCTGTAGTGGTGGTCGAACTTCTCCACGTTCGGCCGCCCGGTGTCGCGGGTGGAGCGGACCTGCCCATGCACCGAGTCCCCGTACGGCGGGGACGTCAGAACGAGCGCGGCTCGGCCGTGGACGTCGGGGGAGACGAGCTCATCGATGTGCCGGGCGTCGCCGCAGATAGCCGTCGCGCCGCCGGTCGCGCCCTGGTCGGCGGCGTGGTCGATGTTGGCCAAGGCCAGGTCCGCCTAGCGCTGCTCGTATTCCACGCCGATCGCGTCGCGACCGAGGTGGATCGCCTCCACCAGCGTGGTTCCGATTCCGCACATCGGGTCGATGACCAGGTCGTCGGAGCTGGTGTAGTGCTCGATGGCGTGTCGAGCGATGGCCGGCAGCATCTTGCCGGGGTGCGCCATGGAGGCCGGGAGGTAGCGTCCGCGGCGCTGCGTCCTAGAGTCCTGCTGGCCGGTGGTCCACACCGACAGTGGTAGATCGGCGGTAAGTGGATCGAGCTCGGGGAACGGCAGGGCGGGTTGGATCGTCAAGGCGGTCTCCCACGCGGTTGAGCGGTGCATCGCGTTCGGCCGTTTGCGATGCGGGTCAACCACATGGGCCGGAAATGCGTACCCTTAGGGTCACGGCCGGTTGCGTGACCCTTTGCCGGAGCTACCTGATGGTTCTGCGGTAAGGAACCAGAATGATGGGGACCCACAGAGATGGGCATTGATCTGACCCATTTCAGCACTGACAGACCTCGAACAGTCCAGCCGGGATCATCTGACTTGATATCTTGATGGTCATCGTGCAGGTATGGCTTGTGGGGTGATGCTGGGTCCGGATCAAGGCAGGGCGGGGATCTTCGACTTGGAATCCACAGTGGTGCTTGCGTATCTGCACGTAGCGCCGGTTGCGGCATCTGCTCTGCGGCGTAGTCACCTATGCCAAAACCGTCTAGTTTGTGGGCGTCAGCTAATACTGCAGCCGCACTTGGTGGTTAGGGTGGGGTCTGGCCGCGTCGTCGGAAGTGGCTGCGTTGAGCGCGTTTTGATGATGACGGCGCCAGATGCTCCAGCCGATTGTGAACAGCAGGTGCTGGGCCTGCGTGCCGATCCGGGTGAATAGGCGGCGGATCTCGGC